>NZ_RAWR01000017.1:0-70149 GCF_003986945.1 Corallococcus sp. AB018
GGAGGTGGGGTGGGCTTCGGCGCTCACGCGGGCATCAGACGGCGCGGGCGACGGCGAACAGGCTCATGCCCACGGGCAGCCTCACCTGTTGCTCGGCCTGGGCGAGCAGGGGCGCCAGCGTGTCGTAGAGCTTGAGCTGGAGCTTGGGCACCGCGCGGCGGCGCAGGAGGCGGCTGTTGACGAACCAGCCCGGCAGGCCGACGAGGTTCATCCACTCCAGCGTGTCCACGCGGAAGCCGTTCTCCTGCAGCACCGCGCGCAGGGTCTCCGGCGTGTAGCGGCGGTAGTGGCCCACGGCCTCGTCGATGGCGCCGAACAGCTGCGGCAGCGCCGGCACGAGGATGAGCACGCGGCCGTCCGGCTGGAGAATCTGGCGGAAGCGGCGCACCGCGGACGCGTCGTCCGGGATGTGCTCCAGCACGTTGGACAGCACGATGGTGTCCAGGTTCTCCGCCTTCAGCGACTCCCAGTCCGCGAGCGCCACGTCGGACAGGTAGGGGCGCACGTGGGGCTTGCCGCGGAAGAGGTTCTTCAGGCGGTCCACGTAGAAGCGCTCCACCTCCAGCGCGACCAGGTGCTCCGCGCCGGCCTCCAACTCGCGGGTGATGGTGCCGATGCCGGCGCCAATCTCCAGCACGCGCCGGCCCATGTGTTCGCGGAAGCGGCGGCCCAGCCACTGGTTGTAGTGGGTGGCGCCGTCCATGCGCTCCAGGGTGGAGTAGCCCTCGTGCTGGTTGTCCGCGTCGTCGCGCACGGTGGCGTAGCGCACCAGCGTGCGCAGGCGGGCCAGGTGCGCGGAGGCCGAGCGGCGCGGCACGGCCTGCAGCGGCGGCAGGGACACCTCGGTGAGCCGGAAGAGCTGCGCGGCCAGCTTCACCACCAGCTCCGCGTCCACCGCGTCGTCGTCGCTGGTGAGCTGGATGGAGCGCAGCGCCTCCGTGCGGAAGGCGCGCAGGCCGGTGAGCGGATCCGTCAGCGCCACGTCGGTGACGAAGCGGGTGATGCCGCCCAGCGCGCGCTCGGCCACCATCTCCGGCGACATGCCGGGGCGCCGGCCGAAGACGCCGTCCGCGGTGTCGTCACGCAGGGGCTGCACCAGGGCGTCGTAGGTGTCGGGCGAGTAGGCGGCGTCTGGATCCTGGAGCACCGTGTGGGCGCCGGTGACGTGGGGCAGCGCGGCGCGGATGGCCGCTCCCTTGCCGCCCTGGGCCGCGAGGACGTGGACGTTGGGACCGGGCGTGACGTCCACCGGCCCTTCACCCGCGAGCACGACCTGGGCCTGGCCGGCCAGCGCGTGGGCGAACCGGGCGGCGGCGGCGGCGGTGGCGGGGTTGAAGGGCAGGACGACGGAAAGCGCAGGAACCATTGCGCCGCTCACTACCACAGGACCCCCCGGGGTGCGCGTTCGCGGACCGGCGCGGATGGATGGGGGGCATCCAGGCGACGTCGGTTGGATGGACAACCCGCCCCGCCCGTTGCACGCTCCGGACGTTATTCCCCCAGCGCGATGTGGGTGCAGGTCGGGTCCGGATGAGTTCGGGCCGGTGGAGACCGCCCGCGGCAGCCACTTCCGGAGAGACGCGACGTGGAAGGAACGGTGTTGGACCCGGCCGGTGGGGCGCCCGGCGCGGCGTCCGCGAGCGTGATGCACCGGGTGCGGGGCGTGTGGCGCCGGCGGTGGGTGATGCTCGGGGTGGCGTTGGGCGTCACCGCGCTCACCGCGGCGTGGACGCTGCGGCAGCCGCGCATCTACGCGTCCAGCACCTCGCTCATCATCGACGTCACCGCGCCGCGCATCCTCGACGGCGAGGTGAAGGAGGTGATGGGGGAGGAGCGCAGCAACTACTGGTTCAACAAGGAGTACTACGCCACGCAGAGCGAGATCATCACCTCGCGCGCGGTGGCCAGCCGTGTGGTGGACCGGCTGGGGCTGTCGAAGGACGCGTCCTTCCTGGGCCTGCCGGCGAACCAGGATCCGGCGGAGCGCGCGAAGGCGCTGGAAGACGCGGACCCGGTGGGGTTGTTGCGCTCGCGCATCCAGGTGGTGCCCGGCAAGGACTCGCGGGTGATGAACATTGGCGTGGAGGACGTGGATCCCGCGCGCGCGGCGCTGCTCTCCAACGAGGTGGCCGCCGCGTACATGGCGGAGAACCTGGCGCTGAAGCTGCGCACCACGGAGGAGGCGCGCACGTGGCTGGAGGGGCGCCTGGATGAGCTGGGCCGTCAGTCCAAGGCCGGCGAGATGGCCGTCTACGACCTGAAGAAGGACGCGGACATGCTGTCCACGTCGCTGGAGTCGCGGCTGTCCATCGTCAGCGAGCGGATCAACTCCTACAACCTGAAGCTCACCGAGGTGCGCACGCGCATCGCGGCGCAGCAGGCGCGCGTGGACGCCATCCACCGGCTGCGCAGGGACGCGGGCAACGACGAGACGTGGGCGGAGGCGGTGCCCGGCGCGAAGGACGGTCCCATCCAGGATCTCAAATCGCGCTACGGCGAACAGAAGGCCGCATGCGCGGAGCTGACCGAGCGCTACCTGCCGGAGCACCCGAAGCTGCTGGAGTGCAACCGCAAGCTGGACGTCGTGCGCGCGGACCTGCTCAAGAGCCTGAGCAACGTGGTGCGCTCGGCGGAGACGCAGCTGGCGGAGGCGCAGGGCGAGGAGAAGAACCTCAACAAGCTCCTGGACGAGACCAAGGCCGAGGCCTTCCAGGTGAACAAGAAGGCCATCGAGTACGGACGGCTGCAGCGCGAGTCGGACAACAACCAGCGGCTCTATGAGCTGGTGCTCAAGCGGCTGAAGGACATCGAGCTGTCGGGCTTGCTGCGCACGAGCAACGTGCGCGTGCTGGACCCCGCGCAGCCGGCGATGGTGCCGGTGCGGCCGCACACGCGGCGCAACCTGATGGTCGGCTGGGTGATGGGGCTGCTCCTGGGGCTGGGCGTGGCGCTGTTCCTGGAGATGCTGGAGAACAGCGTCGCGTCGCAGGCGGACGTGGAGGACGTGCTGGGCCTGGCGTTCCTGGGCGTGGTGCCGCGCATGGAGGCCACGAAGGCGCCGGGCGACCGCGACCTGTACGTGCACCGCGCGCCGCGCTCGGCGGTGGCGGAGTGCTGCCGCGCGGTGCGCACCAATCTGCTGTTCATGTCGCCGGATCATCCCTGCAAGACGCTGGTGGTGACGTCCAGCGGCCCGCAGGAGGGCAAGTCCACCACGTGCATCAACCTGGGCGTGGCCATGGCCCAGAGCGGCAACCGCGTGCTGCTGCTGGACACGGACATGCGCCGGCCCCGGCTGCACCGCGCGTTCGGCGTGCCCAACGACCTGGGCATCAGCTCGCTGGTGGTGGGCGAGGGTTCGCTGGACAAGGCGGTGAAGAGCACGGAGGTGCCCAACCTCTTCGTGCTGCCGTGTGGCCCGCTGCCGCCGAACCCCGCGGAGCTGCTGCACACGCGTGCCTTCAAGGAACTGCTGCGCACCGCGGGGGAGAAGTTCGACCGCATCATCCTGGACAGCCCGCCGCTCAATGCCGTCGTGGACGCGGCGGTGCTGGCCACGCAGGCGGACGGCGTGGTGATGGTGCTCAAGGCGGGCCGGACGGACCGGAGCGCCGCGAAGCGCGCGCTGCGCTCGTTGGCGGACGTGCAGGCACGGATGTTCGGCGCCATCCTCAACGACGTGGACCTGCGGCAGCCGCGCTACGGCGACACGTACCTGGGCTACCAGGGCTATGGCCCGACGCAGGACGAGCCCAAGGGCGGGGTGGCGCCGTCGTGAGGGGCGCGGGCCTGCGGGTGCTGCACCTGGGGAAGTTCTACCCTCCGGCCTCCGGCGGCATGGAGGCGCACGTGCGAACGCTGGCGCGCGCGCAGGCGTCGCTGGGCGCGCAGGTGGAGGTGCTGTGCGCGAACCATTCCGTGGACGGCACCGGGACGAGCCACGAGTTCCACGGGCGCAGTCCCACGCGTGAGGAGTGGGACGGTCCGGTGCGCGTGATTCGCCTGGGGCGGCTCGCGTCCGTGGCGCGCATGGACGTGATGCCGTCGCTGCCGTTCGTGCTCAGGAGGGCGCTGGCGCGGGGCGTGGATGTGGTGCACCTGCACGTGCCCAACCCGAGCATGGTGCTGGCGCTGGACGCGGTGCCGCGTCTGCCGGCGGTGGTGGTGACGCACCAGAGCGACATCATCCGGCAGAAGGTCGCGGGCGCGCTGTTCCGTCCCTTCGAGTGGATGCTGTACTCGCGCGCGGCGCGGCTCTTGGCCACGAGTGACGCGTACGTGCGAGGCTCGTCGCTGCTGTCGACGTTCAAGTCGAAGGTGCGCGTACTGCCGCTGGGCATCGAGCTGGAGTCGTACCTGCGGCCACCTTCCGCGGAAGCGCGCGAGGCGCAGGCGCGCTGGACGGCGGAGGCGGCGGGCGGGCCGCTGTGGCTGATGGTGGGGCGGCTCGTCTACTACAAGGGATTGTTCACGGCGCTGGAGGCGCTGGTGCACGCGCCGGGGCGGCTGGTCATCGTGGGCGAGGGGCCGCTGGCGGAGGAGGGCCGCGCGCGGGCGAAGGCGTTGGGCATCGAGGACCGGGTGACGTGGGCGGGCTACCTGTCGCCGGAGGCGCTGACGGGCGCGTACCGGGCCGCGACGGCGCTGTGGTTCCCGAGCAACGCGCGCAGCGAGGCGTATGGCCTGTCGCAGGTGGAGGCGCTGGCGAGTGGATTGCCCGTGCTCAACACCGCCGTGCCGGACTCGGGTGTGGCGTGGGTGAGCCTGCACGAGCGCACCGGGCTCACGGTGCCCGTCGGTGATGCGCAAGCGCTGGCGGCGGCGGCGCGCCGGTTGGTGGAGGAGCCGGGCCTGCGCGAGCGGCTGTCGCGTGGGGCGCAGGAGCGTGCGCGGGCGGAGTTCGCCCATGACGTGATGGCGTCGCGCAGCCTGGAGTTGTACGCGGAGGCGCTCGGACGGCAGCCGGTGGCGGAGGAGAAGAGCGATGCCTCCGTCCGGCACGTCGCGGGCGGGCGCTGAAGGTCCGCGCATGCACGGAACGCGCGCGTCTCATCGTGACGGTCCCGCGGAGGGCGGAGGTCGCTCCTCGCATGCGTCGGGTGGTGCGCCGCTTCGCGTGCTGCATGTCTCCAGCGGAAACCTCTACGGCGGCGTCGAGACGTTGCTGCGCACGCTGGCGCTCGCGAGCGCGGACCGGGCGGGCGGCTCGGTGCATGCGTTCGCGCTCTGCTTCGAGGGACGCATCGCGGAGGAGCTTCGCGCGGCGGGCGCGCCGCTGACGTTGCTGGGACCGGCGAAGGTGAGTCGCCCCTGGCGGGTCTGGGAGGCTCGACGCTCGCTGATGGCGCTGCTCCGGCGGGAGGCGTTCGACGCGGTGGTGTGTCACGCGGCGTGGCCTCAAGCCATCTTCGGGCCGGTGGTGCGCACGGCCGGTGTTCCGTTGCTCTTCTTCCAGCACGACGCACTGTCGGGTTCGCACTGGGTGGAGCGCTGGGCTCGCGTCACCTCTCCGGACCTGGCGCTGTGCAACAGCCGCTACACCGCGAGCACGCTTCCGAGCGTGTATCCGCGCACGCAGTGGCGCTTGCTCCATCCACCTGTTCAGGACGGTGGCCCGGACCTCATGGCTTCCGAGCGCACGTCGCTCCGCGGTGAGCTGGGCGCGGATCCGATGGATGTCGTCATCGTCCATGCCAGCCGCATGCAGGAGTGGAAGGGGCAGCGGCTGCTGCTCGAAGCGCTGGGCCGGCTGCGCCAGGTGCCTCGCTGGAAGGCGTGGTTCGCTGGTGGTGCGCAGCGCCCGGAGGAAATCGCCTACGAAGCGGGCTTGAAGGCCCAGGCCTTGGCCCTGGGCCTTGGGGACCGCGTGCGGTTCCTGGGACAGCGCTCGGATGTGCCTCGCTTGCTGCGCGCGGCGGAGGTGCACTGTCAGCCCAACACCGGGCCGGAGCCGTTTGGCCTGGCGTTCGTGGAGGCGCTCTACGCCGGGCTTCCCGTGGTCACCACCGCGTTGGGTGGACCGCTGGAGATCGTCGATGCGTCCTGCGGCGTGCTCGTGCCTCCGAAGCCGGAGGTCCTGGCCCAGGCGCTGCGCGGACTCATCGAAGATGAAGCGGCTCGACGGAAGCTGGGCCGTGGTGGCCCCGCTCGCGCGAAGGCGCTGAGCGCACCGGATGCCTTCCTGACGGCGCTGGAGGATGCAGTGCGCTCCGTGGCCCGGAAGGCCGCCGCATGAGTGGCGCGAGTCCTCGTCCCCAGCTCCAGGGGCCCGGTGTGCTGCATCGGCGTTACGTGCGCCGCGCGCCCCAACCCGCGACAACGCAGGCCGTGCCGACTCCGGCGGCGGCGTCTCCGGGGCTGCTCGGTTCGGGCCACGTGGTGGTGGTGTTCATCGTGCTGCTCTTCGTCTGCCAGCTCGCGCTGCTGATGGATGCGCTGGCGCCGGCGCGCGTGGTGTTCCGCATCCTGTCGTTTGGCACGAGCCTGGCGCTGCTGGTGCTGGTGAAGGGTCCGCGCCTCAAGCACCCGGCGATGCCCTTCCTGCTCGCCTCGGCGGGGCTCACCGCGCTGAACTTCTTCCACCCCGGCACCAACACCCCGCTGGCGGCGGCCGCGCAACTGGGCATCCAGATCTCCGTGTTCGCGCCTCTGTTCTGGGCGAGCCGCCTGCGCATCGACGCGAGGATGTTCGGACGCGTCGTCCTGCTGCTCTTCCTGTTCAACATGGCGAGCGCCTCGTTGGGCGTCCTGCAGGTGACCTTCCCCGGACGCTTCCAGCCCGCCCTGTCCGCCATGGTCGAAAGCCAGGGCGAGGGCTACGTGCGCAGCCTCCAGTTCGAGACCGCGAGCGGCGCGCGCGTGTTCCGTCCCATGGGGCTGACGGATGTCCCGGGCGGAGCCGCCACCGGCGCCTTCTATTCGGTGCTGCTGGGCGGCGCGTTCCTGCTCAGCCGTCAGGGCATGTCCCGGAAGGTGCTGGGCGCGGCGGGTATCGGCATCGGGCTCATCTGCCTCTACCTGGGACAGGTGCGCGTCGCGGCGGTGACGCTGATTGTATGCATGGCGGCCATGGCGCTGGTGCTCACCGTGAGCGGCCGGTGGGTGCGGCTCGTGGCATTGGCCGCGGTCGTGGGTGGCTTCGCGGTGGTGGCCTTCGGCTGGGCCGTCGCGGTCGGTGGCGACGCGGTGCTCTCGCGCTGGAGCACGCTCACGGCCTCCGACCCCTCGCAGGTGTATCAATCCAACCGCGGCCGCTTCCTCGACGAGACCTTCGACCAGGTGCTCCCGGAGTTCCCCCTGGGCGCGGGCCTGGGGCGCTATGGCATGGCCAACGCCTACTTCGGCGACAACCTCGACCGCGAGAGTCCTCCGCTGTGGGCTGAAATCCAGTGGACGGCGTGGGCCTATGACGGTGGATGGCTGGGGCTCGTCTGCTATCCGCTCGCGCTGCTGGTGACGCTGGGGTGGGGCTTCCAGGTGGCGCGGCGCCGCGATGACTCGGCGGGCGAGTTCTGGCTCTGGGGCAGCCTGCTCTTCGCGTATGACCTGGGCGCGCTCGCGCAGACCTTCAGCTACCAGTTCTTCATGAGCCAGATGGGGATGGAGTTCTGGCTGCTCAACGCGGCCTTCTTCAGTGCGTACTGGAACCGGAATGCGGCCCTACACCCTCATCGCCGGTGACTTCGTCTCCACCGGAGGCATGGACCGCGCGAACCTCGCGCTGGCGGATTGGCTCGCGCGCCAGGGTGGCCCCGTGCGGCTGGTGGCGCACCGGGTGGAGGATTCGCTCCTGCGCTACCCCAACGTGCACTTCGTCCGCGTGCCCAAGCCCGCGAACGCGTACCTGCTGGGCGAGCCGTTGCTCGACGCCGTAGGGCGCTTCTGGGCGGCGCGCACGCTGGCCCAGGGGGGCCAGGTGGTGGCCAACGGCGGCAACTGCGAGGTGCCCGCCGCGAACTGGGTCCACTACGTCCACGCCGCGCACGCGCCCGAGCCCGCCGGCAGTCCGCTGCGCAGGCTGAAGGGCCACGTGAGCCACCGGATGCACCTGCGCAGCGAGCAACGCGCGTTGCGCCGGGCGCGGATCATCCTGGCGAACTCGGAGCGCACGCGGCAGGACCTGCTGACCGCCACGGGCGTGGAGGCATCCCGCGTCCATGTCGTGTACCTGGGCGGTGATCCGACGCGCTTCCCGTCCACGACGCCTGTTCTCCGTCGTGAGGCGCGGGCGTCGCTGGGCTGGTCTCAAGAACGGCGGGTGGCGCTGTTCGTGGGCGCGCTGGGGGACCGGCGCAAGGGCTTCGACACGCTCTTCCATGCGTGGGCGCGGCTGTGCGCGAGACGCGAGTGGGACATGGACCTGTGCGTCGTGGGGACGGGTGCGCAGCGGGAATCATGGGAGCGCGCGGCGCGTGAGCAGGGCCTGGGCGAGCGGATCCGCTTCCTGGGCTTCCGCGACGACGTGCCCCGCCTGATGGCGGCCGCGGACCTGCTGGTCTCCCCCACGCGCTACGAGTCCTATGGCCTGGGCGTGCACGAAGCGCTGTGCGTGGGCATCCCCGCGCTGGTGAGCCGCTCGGCGGGCGTGGCGGAGCGCTTCCCGTCTTCGCTCCAGGGGCTGCTGCTGGACGACCCGGAGGATTCGGGCGAGCTGGTGCGGCGCCTGGAGGAATGGCGGGCCCGGGGTGGGGACTGGATGCCCGCCGTGGCCGCGCTGTCATCGGAGCTGCGGGCCTGGACGTGGGACGCGATGGCGGCGGCGGTGGTGGCTCGGCTGGAGGCGTGAAGCTTCAGGCTTTGCGCTCGAGCACCTGCTCGAAGAAGTCGAGGTGCGCCTTCGCGACCACCGGCCAGGCGAAGCGGGACACGGCTCGCTCGCGGCCTCGTGTGGACAGTTCCTGACGTTGAGCGGGGCTCTCCAGCAGCTCCTCTAGCGCGGTGATCCAGGCACCGCCGTACGACTCCGGCAGGATGCGCCCGGCATCGCCCACGGTGTGCGGAATCTCTCCGGAGTCGCTGGCGAACACGGGCACGCCACACGCGAAGGCCTCCGCGAGCATGCGGCCAAACTGTTCCTTCCACGCGGGCGTCGTCTGGCTGGGCGCGCAGAGCACGTCCATGGCGTTGAGCGCGCGAGGCACCTCCGCGTGCTTCACGCCGGTGACGATGCGCACGCGGTCTCCGTGGCGCTGCGCCCACGCGCGCAGGTCCACCTCCAGGGGGCCTCCGCCGACGAAGAGGGCTCGCCAGGGCGTGGTCGTCCTGTTGAGTGCATCCATCAGGAGCCGCAGGCCCTTCTCCGGCACGAAGCGGCCCAGATAGCCCACCACGGGCGGCCCTTCGGACGTCCAGCCCAGGCGCTCGCGGAAGGCGCGGCCCGCCTCCGGATCCGGACGGAAGTGCTCCACGTCCACGCCCACGGGGATGAAGCGCGAGGGGCGCTGCTCATAGCCGGGCCGCGCGAGGAGGTTGTCGTGCACCGTCTGGCCCCAGGCGATCCACCCCGCGGCCCGGCGCAGGACGAAGCGCTCGGCTTGCGCGAAGGGCGGGGGATAGCGCTTGGTCAGGTTCTGGAATGTGCAGAAGACGAGCGGCACGTGGGCGGGCGTCATCAGCGCCACCTCCAGGCCGGAGAGCACGTAGGGCTCCTCCCACAAGTGCACCAGGTCCGCGCCTCGCGACAGGTGCGCGTGCACCTCCGGTCCGTAGACGAAGCCGTGCAGCGAGCGGCTGAAGTACGCGGGCACGCCCTCCAGGTTCACGGCCTCGTGAGGGTCGCGCTGGAGCACCAGCGGGCTCAGGTCCCCGTGAAAGGACTTCGGCGCCACGGCGGTGACGTCCCAGCGGCCGGCGCCCACGCGGGCCATCTCGTTGGCCAGCCGCCGGTTGAGGGTGACGACGTAGGAGTGCGAGACGGTGACGAGCTTCCGGGGACGCATCATGAATGCCCTCGCGTGGGGACGAGGCTCCGATACACGGCGAGGATGTCCCGGGCGTAGCGCTCACGGGAGAAGCGGCGTACGGCGGTGTGGCGGGCCGCGCGGGCCAGGGTGTCTCGCAAGGCTTCGTCCTCCAGCAGCCGGCGCAGGGCCGCCGCGAGCGTGTTCGCGTCGCCGGGTTCGATGGCCAGCACGTCCTCGCCATCCCGCAGCGCTTCGGCGGCGCCGCTCGACTTCGAGATGACGGCGGCCCGGCCGCAGGCGAGCGCCTCCGCGATGGTGAGGCCGAAGGGCTCGCGGCGGGTGCTCGCGTGCACGAAGACGTCCAGGGCCCGGTAGACGCGGGCGGGCTCGGGCTGGAAGGGCACGAAGCCCACGCGACCCGTGAGGCCGTGGCGCTCCACTTGTTCGCGCAGCTCCGCGTCGGTGAATTGCGAGCCGGCCGTGCGGTAGAGCGGCGCGCCCACGAGGTAGAAGCGCACGGGCAGGGACGGTGCCTGACGCGTCAGCAGGGCCGCGGCCTCCAGGAAGACGTCGTGTCCCTTCCAACGCGCGTACGTGGCCACGAGCCCCACGCGCAGCGTGCCCGGAGGCGCGGGCGGCAGTCCGGCCAGTGCATCCAGGTGCGCGCCGTCACCGGCGGCCGGAGAGAACCGCTCCACGTCCACGCCGTTGGGCACGACGTGCACGGGCACCTTCCCGAGCACCGTGCGCGCGTCGTCGCCGACGGCCTGCGAGTTCGCGATGGCGGCCGAGGCCAGCGGATGCAGGCCGGAGAGCGCGCGTCGAACCAGCGGCCGCTCGCCGAGGAAGTCGTGCACGTGCCACACGCGCGGAATCGGAAGTCCGGTGGTGGCCGCGCTCAGCAGGTGGGTCTTGATGCCATTGGAGTGCAGCAGGTCCGGCGCCGCGTCACGCACCGCGCGCCGCAGGTCGAGGCCGTAGCGGGTCAGCAGCAGGGGCGTCGGGGCAATCTCACGCGCGAAGCGAAAGAGACCCGCGCGACCCTGCTCCCGCAGACCACTGTCCCCGAGCGCGGACAGGCGGTCGGGCAGGGCGAGCACCTGGGTCTCCACGCCGAGCCCTCGGGCTGTCTCCACCAGCGGCCCGTCCGTACCTGCGATGAGGTGCGGCGAAAGGCCGGGCTCCAGCGTGCGCAGGCACGCGAGGAGATCCACGAGCGCGCGCTCGGCACCGCCCAGGATTCCCACGGGATTGAGGAACAGGATCCGCACGCGGACGCGACCGAATCAGACCCGCCCGGGGCGGTCAAGGCGATGCAGATACGCGTCCAACACGGTGCGCGCATGGGCGCTCCACGTGAAGCGTACGGCCCGTGCATGCCGCGTCTCCGCGGATGGGGCGGGCACGCGACCCGTGAGCAGGGCGTCTACCGTCTCCGACCATGCGGCCACGTCGCCCACCGGGCAGTACGTGCAGGCGTCGGCGCCCACTTCGCGCAGCACCGGCAGGTCGCTGGCCACCACGGGGACACCACACGCCAATGCTTCGATGACAGGCAGGCCGAAGCCCTCCGCGTCACTGGGCACCAGCACCGCGCGGGCACGCCGGTACAGTCCCGCGAGCGTGGCCCGCTCCTGCCGGGGTGGTTGCAGCAGCGCGTCCTTCAAGCCGAGCCGCGCCACCTGTGCCTGTTGAGCCGCGTCCAGTTCGCCGCCCTGCTGCACCAGCATGAGGTCCGGATGCCGGGCGCGCAGCGCGGCGAAGACGTCGAAGAGCACGTCCAGCCGCTTGCGGCGGATGGCACTGCCCACGTGCAGCAGGTACGGCCGGCCCTTCAGCGGTGCGAGTACGGCTTCGCTGGCGTCTCCGGGAACGGGGTCGAGCCGGTACTCCGGCGAGACTCCGTAGGGCGCCCACACCAATCGCTCGGGAGGCACCACGCCATGCGCGAGCAGTTCGTCGCGGACTTGCTGCGTGCTGTGGAAGACGATGGCCGCGCGCTCCAGGCCCTTGAGCGTGGCTCTCGCCATCAGGCGGAACCACGTGGGGCGCGGTTCGCGGTGGGGCTCCAGGACGGAGCGGAACGCGTCCAGGTCATGGCAGAAGACGCCGGTACGCTCCGCGGGCAGCGCGTGGACGAGCTGCGCGTAGGTGTGGTCCACGACGTGGAACGCATCGTGGCCGATTCGCTCACGCAGCAATCGCGCGGGATAGAGGCCGAAGCGGGTGAGCAGTCGGTCCGCGTTGAAGGCGGCCTTGCGGCTTCCCACGCGGGGCAGGGCGCGCACGGCGTGGGGAATGGACGGACGCACGGGAGTGACGCCGACCTCGGCGGGAAACGCCGCCAGTCCCTCGACGAGCGCTTCGCCCACCAGGTCCATGCTGGGCCAGCCCTCCTCGCGCGGATCCATCAGGACCTTCAACCTCAAGATGCTCACGCGGTGACTCCGCGACGCAGCAGGTGCGCCACCGTGTGCTCCAGCGCGAAGTGCTCACGGTACACGCGCGCCGCGCGCTCACCCAGGGTTCGGCGCTCTTCCTCGTGCTCCAACAGGTGCTCCGCGAGCACCCGCAGCGAAGCGGGTGACGCATCATCCGCGAGCGCCACTGGCCGCAGGTCGCGCCACAGCGGTTCGCTCAGGTGCCCGGTGTTGGTGACGATGGGCAGGCCCAGTCCCAATCCGCCCATCGCGCTGCTTCGCCGGGCGCTGACGCCGTCGGGATACGGCTGCACCAGCAGCTCCGCCGCGCGCAGGTGCACGGCCACGGCCTCCGGTGCCAGTCCGTCCCTCGCATGAAGTCGGCGGGCCAGCGCGGGATGCTTCCGTCCCAGTGACTCGCACCAGGCCTGACTGCCTCGGCCCAGCAGCAGCGCCTGCCGCCGTTCGTCCCGCTGCAACAACGGCACGAGCACGGCCTCCAGCGGGCCCGCGATGGCTCCGCCATACGTCCCGAAGTGCGCCACCGTGGGGCCGCCGAGCGCATCCCGCACCGCGCGCACTTCATCCGCTGGCACGTCCAGGGGCAGGGGACTGGGGATGGGACACCACCGGGCCTGGGACCGCAGTGGCTCCGGCAGGTGCTCCGCCCAGGTGGGGATGGACACGTAGGCTCGCTCCACGCCGAGCGCCAGCGTGCGCAGCATCACCCGCGTGACTCCCGCGAGCAGCTGATGCTTCCACGGCGCGCCCGGACTCCACGGGTACACCGCTTCATGGAGGAACAGCTCGCGTTCGTCCCGCCGCCTCGCCGCGAACCAGGCGCAGAACGGCACGTTCATCGCCTTCAATCCGAATGCGTGCGGCACGTACTGGAGGAACAGCCGCCGGGGCACTGGCAGCGCATCCAACTCTCGCGTCAGGCGCACCAGCCCTGGCGGCGTGAAGAGGCCGGGCCACCGGTGCACGGTCACGCCTTGATCATCCGTGACGCTCTCGGCGCCAGGGGTCCAGACGTGCACCGTCTCCCCCGCCTTCAAGAGCGCGTGGGCGATGCTCCTCGAATGGTCGGAGACGCCGCCGGGGGCCGGCGGATACTCCCCCGTCAACAGATGCCACGTGCGGCTCACGGAGGCGCCCGCCTCGCGCGCAGGTGCTGGACCAGGGCGCGCAGCTCTCCCAGCAACGACAGGCCTCGCCGCGTGGCCTCACGCGCGAGCACCAGCGCGGTCAACAGCCCCGCCGCGACCAGCGCCTGCACGAGCAGCCCGTCCTGTCCCATCGCGAGCCGCGAACAGCCCACCGCGAGCGCGAGCAGCGCTCCTACAGTGAGGAACGGCTCCATGACCTCGAACTCGAGCCGCGACAGGTGCGGGTTGCGGCGGGATACCAGTCGCGCCGTGAGCCACAGCTCCGTGAGCGTCACGGCCGTCGCGCTCACCCCGACGCCCACGATGCCCCAGTGCATCACCGCCAGCACTCCCAGGCCGAAGCGCAGCAGGCTCCCGGTGATGGCCACGTACATCCGCTCCCGCGCGTGACCGCTGGCGTTCTGCTGCGAGGCCAGCAGGCCCTGCACCGCCAGCATCGACGCCTCGATGGTGAACCACTGCACCAGCGTGGACGCGAGGCTCCAGCGCTCGCCGAAGACCACCGGGATGAAGGGCGGCAGCGCGATGACGCCGAACGGGATGGCCAGGCACAGGACCGCGCTCACGCGCCGGATGGACGTGCGCAGGTAGTCCGCCAGCGCGGCCGAGTCCTCCTGCATGCGGCTGTACGCCGGATACGCGACGCGGGTGAGGACGCTGCTCACCGCCAGCGGCACGGAGGCCAGCGCGGTCGCCCAGTTCACCAGGCCCACCCCGTCCTTGCCCTCCATGCGCCCCACCACGAGTGGAATCCATCCCTGGAGCGCCGCGGGGATGATGCCCGTGAGCTGGAACCAGATGCCGAAGGACAAGAGCCGCTTGACGATGTCCCAGCGGAACGTGCCCTGGGGCCTCCAGCCCGCCGCCGCCCAGAACAGCACCATGCCCACCGCGCCCCGCACCAGCCCGCCGCCAATGAGCGACCACGCCCCGAAGTGCATCGAGGCCAGCAGGATGCTGCCCGCCGTCTGCGCCACGCTCTCGATGAGCTCGATGCGCGCGAGCGTCGGGAAGCGCAGCTGCCGCTCCAGCATCATGACGGGGATGACGCGCAGCGAGTGGAAGAACAGGCCGATCGCCATCGTGCCCACCATGGCCGCGCCCGAAGGCCCCAACTCGTAGGTGCTCGACAGCCACGGCGCGAGCAGCACGATGGCGCCCACGATGAAGACGGTGAACGCCTGGTGGCTCCAGAAGGCGGAGGTGATTTCGTCCTGCGTGGGTTCGTGCTGCTGGCGCACCAGCGAGGCGCTGAGCCCCAGGTCCCCCAGGAACGCGCCCATCGCGGAGGTGAAGGCGACGATGGCGAACACGCCATAGTCCCCGGGGAACAGCAGATGCGACAGGGTGAGCGAGCTCACCACGCGTAAGCCCAGCGAGCCGATCGTCCGCAGGAGCAGGGCGATGATGGAGCGCTGCGCGCGGACCTTCACGTCCGACATGCCCAGGGGCGGAGCGTCAGCGGCGTCCGGCGCGGAAGGGGAACGGCTGCTCATGGGGGAAACGGGGCGCTCCACGAAAGGAACTCCGACGGAGCCTATATGCGCCCCCGCCTCCGGCGAACAGGGGCACGAGGAGGCAGGGCGTCCCCGTGCCCTGGAAGGAGGGCCCGCATGCAGCCCCGTGGAGCGGGCGGGCGGACACGGGCGTGCCCGGCACGGCGGCCCTGGCCGTGACCGCGCTGCGCAGATTGTGCCGCGAGCGGCCGCCGGTGCCGCGAGTCACGGGGGCATCACATGGCCGACGCGTCAGCGAAGAACGGGCACCGCGCGGGGAACGGGGCGCGCAACGGCAAGGGCCGCGTCTGGGGAGGCATCGACCTGGGCGGCACGAAAATCGAGGCCGTCATCGTGGATGCGCGCGGCGACGTGCTGGGCCGGGCCCGCCACGTGACCCCCGCGACGGGCGGCCCGGGCGAGGTGGTGAAGGAGCTCTACGGCACGCTGGGCGAGGCCGCGCATGCCGTGGGCATCGAGCCCGCGAAGCTCGTGGGCGTGGGCGTGGGCGTGCCGGGCTCGGTGGACGCGAACAACGGCACGCTCTCGCACACGGCCAACGTGGCGGGCGGCTGGGACGCGCCCTATCCGCTGGCGTCGGACCTGGGCGACCTGGTGGGCGGCGGCAAGGTGATGCTGGGCAACGACGTCCAGGTGGCGGTCGCGGCCGAGTACAAGCTGGGCGCGGGCCGCGGCCACCGCTCCGTGCTGGGCGTGTGGTGGGGCACGGGCGTGGGCGGGGGCCTGGTGCTCAACGGCGTGCCGTGGCGCGGGCAGGGCTCCGCCGGCGAGATTGGCCACATGGTGGTGAAGCCCAACGGCGCGCGCTGTGGCTGCGGCCGGCGTGGCTGCCTGGAGGCCTACGCGGGGCGCGCGTGCATGGAGAGCAAGGCGCGCTCGGCGGCGAGGAAGGGAGAGAAGACCCTCCTCTTCGACATCATGCGCGACAAGAATCGCACGCGCCTGTCCAGCAGCGTCTGGGCGAGCGCGCTGAAGCAGAAGGATCCGCTGGCGACGCGGCTCATCGAGCGGGCCATCGACATGCTGGGCGTGGCCATCGCCTCCGTCATCAACCTGCTGGACCTGGAGGCCGTCGTCATCGGAGGCGGGCTGGGGTCCCGGCTGGGCCCCATGTACATGGGCCACATCCAGGACGCCATGCACCCGCACCTGTTCATCACGGAGCGCAAGCCCGTGATGCGCATCGCCGAACTGGGGGACCTGTCCGGCGCCATCGGCGCGGCGCTGCTCGCGGGCCCACGGATGTGAGGACTCACCTGGCCCGACATCGCCACCCGTCCTCTCTCGATGCGTTTGACGCAGAAGTCCCGCGAATCCGGGCTGACAGCAGGTAGGCAGGCGAGTCGTGACACACCTGCGACGTCAGGACGTTGACGCGCTGCTTCGGTGACCGTCACGATGCGGGTGGACGCTCCTCTCGCATGGTCACCTTCTTCGTCGCCTTCCTCGTGTCGTTCCTCGTGGCGTTGGTGCTCACGTGGCGCGTGCGTGAGCGTGCGCTGGCGTGGGGCTGGTTGGATCAGGCGAACTCCAGCCGCAAGGTGCACGTGCGGCCCGTCCCCCGGCTGGGCGGCATAGGCATCGTGGGGGGCTTCTTCGCGCCGCTGTGCGCGCTGTTCATCGTGGACTCGGGCGTGGGAGACCAGTTCCTCGCGCAGACGACTCTCATCATCGGCCTCTTCGTGGGCGGCGCCATCATCGCGGGGCTGGGCTTCTACGACGACCTCAAGGGCGCGGGCGCGAAGCTGAAGTTCTCCGTGCAGTTCGCGGTGGCGCTGGGCCTGTACGCGCTGGGCTTCCGCATCGAGGTGCTGGCCAACCCCTTCGGCGCGGAGCTGACGCTGGGGCTCTTGAGCCTGCCGCTGACGGTGCTGTGGGTGGTGGGCGTCATCAACGCGCTCAACCTCATCGACGGGTTGGACGGGCTGGCGGGCGGCGTCGCGTTCTTCGGCGTGGGCACCCACTTCCTGCTCGCGCTGATGCGCGGGGACGTGCTGCTGTGCCTGCTGATGGTGGCGCTCGCGGGCGCCATCCTCGGGTTCCTGGTGTTCAACTTCAACCCGGCCTCCATCTTCATGGGGGACACGGGCAGCATGTTCCTGGGCTTCGTGCTCGCGGCGGTGTCCATCAAGACGTCGTCGAAGAGCGGCACCGCGGTGGCGCTGCTCGTGCCGGTGATGGCGCTGGGCCTGCCCATCATGGACACGCTGCTGGCCATGGTGCGCCGCTCGCTGCTGGGCAGACCCATGTTCAGCGCGGACAAGGAGCACATCCACCACCGGCTGATGAGCCGCCTGCTCTTGTCCCACCGCACCACCGTGCTGGTGCTCTACGCGCTGTGCACGCTGTTCATGCTCACCGCGCTGGGGCTCAGCTTCGCCAACAGCATCCAGAGCGCGCTGCTGCTCAGCGGCATCGGCGTGGTCATCATGGTGCTGATGCGCAAGCTGGGCTACCTGGACGTGCGCCACATGGACGCCGTCCAGCAGACGCGCCAGCGCAACCTGGAGCTGCGCTCGCTGGTGCGCTCCGTCACCGCGGCGGTGCGCGCGGCCGGTTCGTTCCAGGAGGTGTGGAACGCCGTCCGTCCGCTGTCCCAGGGGCTGAGCCTGTCCTCGCTGGAGCTGCGCCTGCGCCGCCCGCACGAGGGCGTGAACGCGGGCGTCGTCTTCGAGTCCCAGCACCCGGACGCTGGCGCCGAGGCCGCGCTGGAGGTGCGCCTGGACGTGAAGGAGGAGGAGTCCCTGCTCGGCGCGCTGCGCCTGGTCTGGCGCGATGGCCGGGCCGCCATCGACCGGGACGAGGAGCTGGCGCTGGAGGTGGTCGCGGACGCGGTGGCCGAACGCGTGGGGCAGCTGGTGGCGCTGGAGGCCGCGGAGCCCGAGCGCATCATCGCGCTGCGGCGGTGAGCCCATGAGCTCCTCTCCGGCCCTGCTGACCCTGCTCCATGCGTGGCCGGAAGTGCCGGACGCTCCCGGGCCTTCGAACGAAGGCGACGGTGACGCGCTGGTGAAGGCCGCCGTGCGCCACGGACTGGCGGGCTTCGTCGAGCACGCGCTCGCGAAGGCGGACTGGACGCTGACCCCGGACTCCGCCGCGCTGCTCACCCGCGAGGCCCGGCTGAGCGCGGCGCGGGGCATGCGCGTGCGGTCGCTCTTGTCGCGGAGCCTGACGGCGCTGGCGGCGCTGGGCCTGACGCCGGTGCTGCTCAAGGGCTACGGGCTGGCGCGCAGGCTCTACCCGGAGCCGCTCCAGCGCGCGACGAACGACGTGGACCTGCTGGTGCCGCGCGCCCGGGTGCTGTGCGCCGTGCACGCGCTGGAGGGGATGGGGCTCACCACCCAGGCCGGCGACGTGGACCGGGACGACGCGCACCACGTGGAGCTCACCGGACCGGACGGACTGGTGGAGCTGCACTACCGCGCGCTCACGGGCTACGGCCTGTCGCTGGAGGGCGACGCCATGGTGTCGCGGGCGCTGGACGCGACGCTGGACGGCCACCCCGTGCGCTACCTGTGCCCGGAGGACGAGGCCGTCTACCTGGCCCTGCACGCGAGCAACCACCTGCTGCAGCGGCTGGCCTGGCTGTTCGACCTGAAGCTGCTGGCGCGGGCGAACCCCCGGCTCGACTGGGACCGCGTGGTGACGCGCGCGCGGCGCACGGAGCTGCCCCACCTGGTCTGGTACGCGTGGGACGCGGCGCACCGGCTGCTGGACGCGCCCGTGCCCGCCTGGGTGCTCAAGGCGCTGGCCCCGCCCCGGTGGCAGCGCGCGCTGGCGACGCGGCTGTTCTCCGGGCCCCGGCTGGTGGGCGCGGAGCTGGCGCGCAACAAGCCGGCATGGGTCGCCGCGAAGCTGGCCCTGGCGCCCCGGGCCCGGCCCATGGTGCGGTACGCGCTGCGGCGGCTGCGCGGCGCCCGGCCCCCTCCCGGGACGGGAGCGGAGCCAGGGGCACCACGGCCCGTCCGGTCGCCCGCTGGAAGACGGTGATTGCGGCGAGCAGGCCCGGCCCATTAAAGGTGCCGCACCATGGCGCCCAGCCTCCTCGACACCTTCCGGGTCCTGTCCTCCTTCGAGCCCCCGCGCGGAAAGCTCCGGGGCGCGCCGTGGGAGGCGTACGTCGACTGGGCCATCGCGCAGGGACTGGCGCCGCTCGCGGCGTACAACCTGGAGTACCGGATGGGCGGGGGCGAGGCGCCGGAGTGGGCCCGCGACCGGATGATGTCCATCTACACCGGCTCCGTGAACGACAACGTCATGAAGCTGGTCCACTTCAAGCGCATCGTGGATCAGCTGGAGGGCCGCAAGATTCTCCTCCTGGGCGGCGCGGCCTTCGCGGAGGCGCTCTATCCGCACGTGGGCTTCCGGCCCGTGCTGGACATCCAGGTGCTGGTGCGCCGCATGGACGTGGACGGCTTCGCCGGCTACCTGTCCAACCACGAGTTCGTCCCGGAGGAGGACACGACGAACAGCGGCGCCGCGCGCGTCGTGTCCGACGGCCGCACCCCCATCCACATCTACGCGGACGTGCTGGGCGCGAACCGACGTGAGCAGTTGGCTGGCATCTTCGAGCGCGCCCGACCCATGAAGGTCTACGGACAGTCCATCTTCCGCCCGGAGCTGGAGGACGCGCTGCTGCTCACCGCGCTGGACCAGGCCCACCACGGGTATGACGTGCCGTGGCTGTCGTTCGTGGACCTGCGCGAGCTCATCACCGGGGCTACCTGGATGGGCGGCGTGTACTCGCGCCCGATGGATGTCCCGGCGCTGCTCGCTCGCGCGGAGGCGTTCGGCCTGGAGCGCGCCCTCTACACGTCGCTGGCCATCGTGGCGCGTCTGTTCCCGGAGGCGGAGGCGCAGGCCACCGCCGCGTTCCCGCCGCTGCGCCGCGCGACCCGTGAGCTTCTGGACCGGGGCGTGGTGGGTCCGGTGAGCACCCCCGGACGTTCCTCCGCCCTACGGGGTGTGGACAGACTGCGTCGCCTCCTCACGGGGCGATAAGGCTGTCTGGTCGCTCGGCGGTCCTTCGTGCCCGGGCTTTCTTTCAGTGCTCCGGTCGGCGTATGAGTTCATGACGCCACCTGTCGAAACCAGGACACTCAAAGAATGCGCATTGCCATTATCGGATCGGGTTACGTCGGACTCGTCGCGGGCACCTGCTTCGCGGACTCGGGCAACGACGTCGCGTGCGTGGACATCGACGAGCGGAAGATCCGCATGCTCCAGGATGGACAGGTCCCCATCTACGAGCCGGGTCTGGAGGAGCTCATCCGCAAGAACGTGAAGGAGAAGCGCCTCACGTTCACCACCAACCTGGCGGAGGGCGTGGCGAACGCGCAGGCCGTGTTCATCGCCGTAGGCACCCCTGAAGGGGAGAGCGGCGAGGCGGATCTCCAGTACGTGCTCGCGGCGGCGCAGGCGGTGGGCCGCGCGATGAAGCAGTACACGGTGGTGGTGGACAAGAGCACCGTGCCGGTGGGCACCGCGGACAAGGTTCGCGAGGCCATCGCCAAGGTGACGGACGTGGAGTTCGACGTCGTCTCCAACCCGGAGTTCCTGAAGGAAGGCGCCGCGCTGGACGACTTCTTCAAGCCGGACCGCGTCGTCATTGGCGCGGACACCGAGCGCGCCCGGACCCTGATGGGGGAGCTGTACGCGCCGTTCGTGCGCACGGAGAACCCCATCCTGTTCATGGACACGCGCTCCGCGGAGCTGACGAAGTACGCGGCGAACGCGATGCTCGCGACGCGCATCTCCTTCATGAACGACGTGGCCGCGCTCTGCGAGAAGGTGGGCGCGGACGTGGACTTCGTGCGCAAGGGCCTGGGCGCGGACAAGCGCATCGGCTACCCGTTCCTCTTCCCTGGCGTGGGCTACGGCGGCTCCTGCTTCCCCAAGGACGTGAAGGCGCTCGTCACGACGGCGCGTGAGTACGGCCTGGAGCTGGACCTGCTGCGCGCGGTGGAGCGCACCAACGAGCGGCAGAAGAAGCTGCTCGTGAACAAGGCCGTGAAGCACTACGGGACGCTGGAGGGCAAGAAGTTCGGCGTCTGGGGCCTGGCGTTCAAGCCGAAGACGGACGACATGCGCGAGGCGCCGTCCATCGAGGTCATCGAGGGCCTCATCGGCAAGGGCGCGACGGTCATCGCGCACGACCCGGTGGCCGCGCACGCGTCCAAGCGCGTCTTCGGCGACCGCATCCGCTACGCGGACCTGCCGTACGACGCGCTGGAGGGCGTGGACGGCCTGTTCGTGGTGACGGAGTGGAACGAGTTCCGCCACCCGGACTTCGCGCGCATGAAGTCGCTGATGAAGTCGCCGGTGATCTTCGACGGCCGCAACATCTTCCAGCCCGCGCGCATGCGTGAGCAGGGCTTCACCTACTTCGGTATCGGTCGCAAGTAGATGAAGCAGCAGTCCGGAGGCTCGCTGGATGCGCTGACAGGGCTGCGTTTCCTGGCGGCCCTGCACGTCGTCTTGTTCCACTTCGGCACCCCGTGCATCCAGGGCGTGGCGCCGGAGTGGATGGTGCAGGTGGTGGCCTCCGGCTATGCCTCCGTGGGGGTCTTCTTCCTCCTGTCCGGCTTCGTGCTCGCGTACAACTACGTGGACACGGCCGGTGGGATGCAGACCCCGCCCCGGGCCTTCTGGAGCGCGCGGGTGGCGCGCGTCTACCCGGTGTTCCTCCTGATGTTCCTGCTGTCGGCGGTGCCCACGGCGCAGGGCTCGCTGGCGGCGAACAGCGTGCCGGTGGCCGCGGCGAAGCTGACCACGGCGGGGCTCACCACGCTGATGCTGCTCCAGTCGTGGGTGCCGCAGCTGGCGCTGTACTGGAACCCTCCGTCCTGGTCCGTGTCGGTGGAGGCGTTCTTCTACGCGGTGTTCCCGGCGCTGGCCGGGAGGCTGGAGCGCTTCCGGGGCGCGCGCATGAAGGCGGCCCTGGTGGGCGTGTGGCTGCTGGGGCTGTTGCCGCCGGTGCTCTACCTGGTGCTGCGGCCGGACGGGCCGGGCACGCTGAACGCGGCGTCCGGCGGCATGTGGCTGGCGGTGGTGAAGCTCAACCCGCTGATGCGCCTGCCGGAGTTCCTGCTGGGCGTGCTGCTGGGGCTGGTCTTCGTGCGGGAGCGGGCGGCGGCGACGGCGACGTCCCAGCGCTCCGGCGCGGTGATGGCGCTGGCTGGCGCGGCGCTGCTGGTCGCGGGCTTCTCGCAGGGCGCGTGGATTCCGTATCCGCTGATGCACAACGCGCTGCTGGCACCCGCGTCGGCGCTGCTGGTGTATGGGCTGGCGCGCGGCGGTGGTCCGCTGGGGCAGGTGCTGGCGCGGCCGTGGTTGGTGCACCTGGGTGGGGCCAGCTACGCGCTGTACCTGCTGCAGTACCCCGTCAGCGAGCTGGTGCACTGGATGGAGCGATTCGTGGGCCCGTCGTCGCCCACGCGCTTCCTGGCGGTGCTGCTGGTGTTGCTGGTGCCCGCGTCGGTGGCGGTGCACCGATGGGTGGAGACGCCGTGGCGCACGCGGGTGCGGCGCGGGCTTCAGCCGTGGGTGGATGGCTCGCCCTCGCGGCCGGCTCCGGCTCCCGTGGTGCCGGGCACCTGAGGTTCGCGACAGCGCGTCCTCAGCGGGCGGCGTTCAGCAGGTGTTGCCGTAGGACCTTCCGGGGCGCGGAGGCCCAAGCCTCGCGACAGCGCGTCCTCAGCGGATGAGGCCTTGGGCCCTTTGGGGCCGCGAAGGTCGAGCCTCGCGACAGCGTCCTCAGCGGATGAGGCCTTGGGCCCTTCGTGGCCGCGAAGGTCGAACCTCGCGACAGCGTCCTCAGCGGATGAGGCCTTGGGCCCTTCGTGGCCGCGAAGGTCGAGCCTCGCGACAGCGCGTCTTCAGCGGGCGAGGCCGCAGGCCTTCTTGCCCTCTTCGGTCTCGATGGTGCGGCAGTCGCAGCCTTCGAGCTTCGCTTCGCAGACGGCCTCGTCCTCGGCGATGGGCTCCACGCGGCCCTCCTCGTCGGCGGCTCGCTGCTGGCAGGCCTGCTTCTCCACCGAGTTCAAGGCGCACTCGCAGAGCTTCTCGGACAGCTCGCGGCACGCGCCCTTGCACGCGGTGAGTCCGGAGAGGGAAGCGCAGAGGACGGCGGCAGTGAGCAGGAAGCGACGCATGGGGTCGGGGGAAGATGCCAGATGATTCCCCGGATGCAAGCGGTGTCCCGGGCGGGGCGTTCATTCGATAGCCCCGGAAGGCCGCGCCGGGGGAGGAGGCATCCAGGCGCCGCGTCCGCTGGTCGAGGGGACGAGCCCCGGAGGTTCGTGAGGAGCGTGACATACTCCCGCGCCGCGCATGGCTCCTGGCTCCCACCGCGTCTCCCGGTACACCGTCTACGCGGAAGTGGCGCTCGCGGCGCTGGTGGTGCTGGGCCCGGTGGCGCTCGGCGGCGCGGCGCACTGGGTGTCCTGGCCGCTGGGCGTGCTGTCCGGGGCCGCGGCGGTGCTGGCGTTCGTGGGGGCCCGGCGACAGGGAGAGACCCCGCGCGTGCCGCTCCTGGCCGCGCCGCTGGTGGGCGCCGTGGTGCTGTGTGTGTCGCAGCTCGTGCCGCTGCCACCCGGACTGCTCGCATGGGTGAGTCCGGAGGCCGCGGCGCTGCGCGAGGACGTGCTCGTTCCGCTGGGTCTCACGGGCTGGCGGCCGGTGTCGCTGGAGCCTTCCGCCACCTGGCGTGAGCTGGCGAAGCACGTGGCCTACCTCGTCACGTTCGTCGCGGCGGTGCAGGTGTGCCGCGCTCGCGCGTCTCGGCAGCGGCTGCTCTCGGTGCTGGCGTTCACGGGCGCGGCGGTGGCGACGGTGGGCCTGGGCCACGCGCTGTTCGGCGTGGACACGCTGTTCGGGCTGCGGGCGTACGTGCATGCACGGCCGCCGCTGGTGACGCCGTTCGGAAATCCCAATCACCTCGCTGGCTTCCTGGGGCTGTGCGCGACGGTGGCGGTGGGGCTCGCGCTGTCGAAGCAGCCGCGTTCGCGCGCGTGGCCCTTCGCGATGGCGGCGCTCGTCTCCGGCGCGGGAGTGCTGCTGTCGCTGTCTCGCGCGGGCATCGTGTTCTTCGTCTTCGGGCAGGTGCTGCTCGCCGCGTGGCTGATGAAGCAGCGTCGCGAGGCGCGCACTCCCGCCAGGCCCGCGTGGGGGCGGGGCGCGGCGGTGCTGCTGGGGCTGCTGGCGACGCTGTCCGTGGGCGCGTACCTGGCGGCGGATCAGCTGTGGGCGGAGGCTCGCACCGTGGACGGCGTGGAGTCCCTGCGCCGCGGCAAGATGGAGCCCTGGCCGATGATGGCTCGCGCGGCCCGCGCCTTCCCGGTGCTGGGCATGGGGCGCGGCGCGTTCGAAGCCGCCTTCCCGCGCTACCAGACCGAGCCCAACCCCAACACCTTCACGCACCCGGAGAACGCGGTGTTGCAGGTGGCGGCGGAGTGGGGCGTGCCGGGGCTGCTGCTGCTCGGGCTGGGCGTCTGGGCCTTCGTGAAGCGCGTGCGGCGCGAGGACCACGGGCCCGTGGAGCTGGCGGCGCTGTCCGGCGTGGCGGCGCTGGCGCTGCACAACCTCTTCGACTTCAGTCTGGAGCTGCCCGCGTGCGCGGTGGCGGTCGCGGTGGTGCTGGGCGCGGTGTTCCGGCCCCGTGAAGCCGAGCGCATGGCCGCGCGCCGCACGAAGCTGGGCACACTGCCCGTCGGTCCCGCGCTGGCGCTGGCTGCGGGGCTCACCGTCGTGATGCTCGTCGCGCTCGTGCCGGGACGGCGGAGGATGGCGGACGCGGAGGCGCTGCTGGCGGAGCGCGTGGCGGCGAGGGCGCCAGGCGCGGAGGTTCGAGCCCTGGGGCTCCAGCTCATCGACGTGCACCCGGCGGACTACCTGCTGTACCGGCTGATGGCGATGGCCTCCGTGTCGAATGGCGCCGAGGGCGCGAAGGACGCGCTGAGCTTCGTCAATCACACGCTGTACCTGCGGCCCCTGGATGCGCCCGCGCACCGCGTGGCCGCGCGGGCCCTGCTGCACCTGGGCCGGCGCGAGCAGGCCTTCCTGGAGTACCGGCTCGCGCACGAGGCCGGGGACACGCGCGTGTTGATCAGCGAGGCGATGCCCCGTGCCCGCACGGTCGAGGAGCTGAAGACCCTCACGTCCGAATCGCCCGGACAGGTGGTGGAGCTGGCGGAGGCGCTGCTCGCCGGGCCCTCGCGTCGAGCGCTGGGACTCGAATGGCTCACCTGGGCGCGTGAACACTTCGAGGGCCGGCCCGAAGCCACCGCGCTGTGGATGCAGGAAGCGCGCGGACGGCTGGCCCAGGGAGAACTCCCCGCGGCGGAGGCGGCCTGTGCGGAGGTGGAGCGGCGCGCCCCGGACGCACTGGCCACGCACCTGCTGCGCGCGGACGTGTGGCTTGCGCAGGGAAAGCGCGCGGAGGCACTCCAGTCGCTGGAGGCGCTCGTGAAGCGCTTCCCTCACGACGTGGAACTGGCCTTCACGCTGTCCACGCGGCAGCAGGAGGCCGGGCTCATGCGCAGGTCCCGGGACACGCTGGCCGCCATGGCGCCGTACCTGACCGACCTGCGGCAGCGCGCACGCCTGCTGTCGCTGGAAGCGGACAGCTTCGAACAGGAAGGCCTGCTGGCCCGCGCACTGGAGCAGCGCCGCTCGGTCGTGGGGCTGCTGCCCGGTCCGGAGAGCCACTTCGAAGTGGCCCGATTGCAGGAGTTGCTGTCGCGCTACGACGCGGCGGCGCGCTCGGTGCACGAGGGCCTGCGGCTCATGCCACTTAACGATGCACGGCGCGCGGAGGGTGAAGCCTGGGCGGCGCGGCTGGAAGAACGCGAGCGTGCGCTACAGGACGCACACAAGGGCGGGCTGCTGGAGGACGCGAAGGGGCGGGAAGTGGAACCGCCGGGTTCACCGGCGGTCAGCGACGCTCCCGCTCCATGAGGACATCAGGCCGGCGCGCCTGAGTCCTCCACGGGCGCTCCGTACGACGACGCTCTCTCTTCTTCACGCGAGAGCGACTGGATGAAGGACGCGACCAGCGGCCACTCCAGGCGCGCGAAGTCCTGGAAGCGCATCTCCAGGGCCTCCTCGTGCGAACCGGCGCGGAACAGCAGTCGCTCGTTGGCGCTCAGGGACTCGTCCATCGCGACGGGCAGGCCGTACAGCTCGCCGAAGGGAGGCTCGGCGCCCGTCTCGCAGTCGGGGAAGTGGTCGGCGAACTCGGACTCGGCGGCGAGCCGCGCGGTGCGGACGCCCAGCGTGTGGCGGACCTGCCGCAGGTCCACGGTCGCCATCGCGGGCACGACGACGATCCACGGCTGCCGGTCGGCCAGCACGATGATGGATTTGGCCACGCGCCAGGCGGGCACGTTGAGGGCGTCCACGAGCTCCATCGCGGTCACGGCCCGAGCGTGGGCGTACCGCTCGAAGGGGACGCGATGGCGCCGCAGATAGCTTTGAATGGCACTCGGAATCATGGGGGACATCACCTCCTTCGCGTAGAAGGTGTGTCCGGACGACGCGGGCGGCCATTCGCCACCCGAACGGGACGGCCAGGGCTGCCTGCCCTCGCCGGGTGCGCCGGAGGGCAGGCGGGCGGCCACCTCACGTCACTGCTGGAAGTCGTACACGCTGCCCAGCTTGAGCAGGCGCGTCAGCTCGTCGAGCGCGGTCATTGTCTCGCGCGCGAGCTGCGGATCGCGCACGTCCTCTGGCTTGAGCACATCGCGGTAGTGCTTGCGCACCCACGCCGCGAGCCCCTCGTGCAGAGCCGGCGAGTAGAAGACGTCCGCGGTGATGGCGGCGCGCTCCGCGTCCGTGAGCGAGATGCGCTGACGCAGGCACGCCGGGCCGCCGCCGTTGTTCATGGACTGCCGGACGTCCAGGTAGTGCACCGCCTTCACCGGGTTGTCCCCGGCGACCACTCGCTCCAGGAAGGCGTGGGCGGTGGGCGTCTCGCGGCTCTCGATGGGCGCGATGATGGCCATGGTGCCGTCCGGCAGCGACAGCACCTGCGAGTTGAACGGGTAGGCGCGCACGGCGTCCTTCACCGGCAGCTCGGCGTCCGTCGCGACCTCGAAGCGGAAGGCGTCGCCCAGCTTCTCGCGCAGCGTCTGGAGGAGCTTCGGGTGCTCCACGAAGGCCAGCGCGTGCAGCATGAGGAAGCGCTCGTTGCCCACCGCGAGCACGTCCGTGTGGAACGCGCCCGCGTCGATGCCGTCCGGATGCTGCTGCGGCAGCACCACCTGCTCCGGCGCCAGCTGGTGTAGCCGCGCCAGGGCCTGGCTGGACTCCAGCGTCTGGCGCGCGGGGAAGCGCTGGGGCCCCTTCACGTCCTGCCACGCGCTGCGCCCCCAGGCGAGCACGTGCACGGCCTTGTGCCCCGGCGTGAAGAGGCGCGTGTGGTTGGCCGCGCCCTCGTCCGCGAAGTGCGAGGCGCCCGGTAGCGGCGCGTGCACCTGGAAGTGCTTCGCGTCCGCGAAGATGGCGCGCAGCACCGCGTGCGTGGTGTCCGCCTCGATGGCGCGGTGGAACATCTGCGTGAGGTTCGCGGGCGTCAGGTGCACCCTGCCATCCGCGGTGTCCGCCGAGGGCGCCACGGTGGCCGCGTTCGCCGTCCACATGGCGGAGGCGCTGGAGGTGAGGCGCAGCAGGTGCTCCCCGTCGCGCGCGGCGCGGGTGATGACCTCCTCGTCGGAGCCCGTGAAGCCCAGGGCCCGCAGCGTGCGCAGGGAGGGGCGCGGTTGGGGCGGCAGCACCGCCTGGCCCACGCCCAGCTCCGACACGAAGCGCATCTTCTCCAGCCCCTGGAGCGCCGCCTCCCGGGGGTGGCTGGGCTGGCCGCCGTGGTGCTGTGACGCCAGGTTGCCCGGCGAGAGGCCGGCGTAATTGTGGGTCGGACCAATGAGGCCGTCGAAGTTGTATTCGCGCATGGGATATGGAGACGCGTCGTGGAGCGTCCCCCTTTAACAAAGCGCCTCAAGCGTTACCTGCGCTACCTGCTCATCGCCGGGATGTTGCGCCTGCTCCAGTTCCTTTCGCTGGACACGGCCCGCACCCTGGGCATGACCCTGGGCGGCTGGGCCTACGCGTTCGCGGGCGGAGAGCGCAGGAAGGCGCTCAAGTCGCTGGCCCGCGCCTTCCCGGAAAGGACCGGGGCGGAACGTGACGCGCTCGCCCGTGACGCCTTCCGCCATCTGGCCGCCGCGGCCCTGGAGGTCGCCTCCGCGCGGGCGCTGGATGCCGGGCTGGAGTCCCTGGTGTCCTGGCCGGACGCGGACCGCCAGGTGCTGGAGGCCGCGCTGGCGAAGGGGAAGGGCGTCGTCTTCGTGTCCGGCCACGTAGGCAACTGGGAGCTGCTCGCCCGGCGCGTGGCGAGGGCGGGCTACCCCAGCCAGAGCATCGCGAAGGAGACCAGCGACCCGCGCCTCACCGCGCTGGTGGAGGACTTCCGGGCGAAGGGCGGCGTGCGCAGCATCTGGCGCGGCCAGGAGGGCGCGGCCCGGGCCATGCTCCGCGCGCTCCGGAGCGGCGAAATCCTGGGCATCCTCATCGACCAGGACACCAAGGTGCAGTCCGTCTTCGTGCCCTTCTTCGGGGAGCTGGCGGCCACCCCTCGCGCCGCGGCGGACCTGGCGCTGCGCACCGGCGCGGCGGTGGTGGTGGGCTTCTGCCAGCGCGACGGCCAGGGCTACCGGCTCACCATGGAAGAGGTGCCGCACCCGGACGCGACGGAGCGTGAGGCGGCCGTGCAGGCGCTCACCGCCGCGCTGTCGCAGCGCATCGAGGCGGCCATCCGCCGCGCCCCCGAACAGTGGGTGTGGATGCATCAGCGCTGGAAGACGCGTCCTCCCGAGGACGCTCCCCCGGCCCTCGCTGACGCACCGTCCGCCCCGGCGCGGTGATAAGGAGGGCCTTGTGCCGCGCCTGCTTGCCTTGAGCTTCCTGGGACTCCTCGCCACCGCCTGCGCGCCGCGCCGTCCGGCCCCGGGCGCCTCGAACGAGCCGCGCCCGGACGTGGTTCTGGAGGGCGCGCACCTGCGCTCCTACGAGGGCGACGCGCTCCAGGTCTCCGGCACCGCTTCCCGCGTCCTCTACCGGCGCGCGGGCGGCGAGGTGCAGGCCACCGAGGTCGTCGTTCGCCTGCCCCCCGGGAAGGGCGCGCAGGGCTCGCCTGGCGCCTCGCGGGCGGACACCGTCATCACCGCGCCGAATATGGACGGCAGCCTCGCGTCCAAGAGGTGGGTGGGGTCGGGCGGTGTCGTCGTGCAGACGGCGGAGGGACTGGTGGCCAACACTCCCCGGCTGACCTACGACGCGGATGCGCGGCGGGCCCATGGCGACGAGGGCGTGACGATGAGGGGCCCGGACTACCAGATGCGGGCGGACCGCTTCACGCTGTCCTCCGCGGACCAGACGTTCACCTTCGAGGGCACGGTCCAAGCCGTGCTGGGTGGAGCGACGGAGTGATTGAGTTCCTCGTGATGGCGCTGTTCCTGGCCCAGCCCGCGTCCTCGCAGGCCGCCGCGCCCGCAGCTTCCGGCGCCCCGGTCGTCGCGCAGGCCACTCCGCCCGCGAAGCCCGGTGCCCCCACCGCGCCCGCCGCGAAGCCCGCTGCTCCCGACTCGGCCGCTCCGGCCGCTCCGCCGCCCGCGCCGGGCACGTCGCTGGCGCCCACGGGCTTGCGCAACCCGGTGGACCTGTCCGCGGACCACGTCACCGGCGACCGCAACCAGGCGGTGCTCACCGGCAACGTGGTGGTGAAGCACCAGACCATGGACATCCGCTGCGAGAAGATGACCGGCTACTACAACGCCACCCGCCAGGTGACGCGCGTGGTGTGCGCCGGCAACGTGCGCGCCGTGGACGGTGACCGGCAGGCCCGGGGCGAACGAGCCGACTACGACGTGCCCTCGGGCGTGCTGGTGGTGACGGGCTCCCCGGAGGCCCGCCAGGGCAACACCTACCTCACCGGCACCAAGGTGCGCCTCGTCCTGGGCAGCGAGCGCCTGGAGGTGGAGAACGCCCGCATCCTCGTGGACTCCCCGTCCACCACCGCCGTCCCCGGCACCCGCAAGAAGGCCCCCACGCCGAAGCCGGCGGGCACGACGCCATGAGCGGCGCGAAGCTCTTCGCCGAAGGGCTCCAGAAGTCCTTCCGCAAGCGCCAGGTGGTGCGCGACGTGTCCTTCAACGTCGCCCCCGGTGAAGTGGTCGGCCTGCTGGGACCCAACGGCGCCGGCAAGACGACGAGCTTCAACATGGTGGTGGGCCTGGTGACGCCGGACGCGGGCCGGGTGCGCGTGGGCGACGAGGACCTCACCCACCTGCCCATGCACCGCCGTGCGCGCCGTGGCGTGGGCTACCTGCCGCAGGAGGCCTCCGTCTTCCGCAAGCTCACGGTGCGCGAGAACTTCCTGGCCGTGCTGGAGCTCCAGAAGGGGCTCACCGCCCAGGACCGCAAGCAGCGCGCGGACACCCTCCTGGAGGAGTTCGGCCTCTCCCACGTCGCCGACTCCTGGGGAGAGACGCTCTCCGGCGGCGAGCGGCGGCGCGCCGAAATCGCCCGCAGCCTCATCCCCGCCCCCCGCTTCATCCTCTTCGACGAGCCCTTCGCCGGCGTGGACCCCATCAACGTGGGCGACCTCCAGCGGCAGATTCACCTCCTGCGGGAGCGGGGCCTGGGCATCCTCATCACCGACCACAACGTCCAGGACACCCTGGGCATCTGTGACCGGGCCTACATCATCGCACAGGGTCAGATTCTCGAAGAGGGCACCCCCGCGCAGATCGCCGGCTCGGCCCGCGCGAGGGCCGTCTACCTGGGAGACCGGTTCCGTCTCCAGGCTCCGTGAAAAGCCGCTCTCTCCGTATGTCTCCAGATGCTCGCGGTGAAGTTGGCCCCGCTTTTGCGTCGACGTCTGAACATCTGCCAAGCGAGCGGGGGTTACGACAACCTGTCGGATTTCCAGCGGATTTTTGACGATGCAAATCAGAAACCACGCGCTGGGGCACTGGACGTGGCCGGGGGTCCTTGTTAGGTTGGCACGGTCCTTGATTGGAATCTCCAATCAGGTGGCACGCAAGCCTTCCGGAGACGCCCCCACATGGCGATGGAACTCAAACAGAGCCTGAAGCTCGCCCAGCAGCTGGTGATGACGCCCCAGCTGCAGCAGGCCATCAAGCTCCTCCAGCTCTCACGCATGGAGCTCCTGGACCAGGTCCGCGAGGAGATGGAGCAGAACCCCCTCCTGGAGCAGCCCGAGGAGGGCATGCCCGGGGAGGTGAGCGAGAAGGAGCCTGGCGAGGCCTCGCTCGAAGCGGACAACGCGGAAATCGCGCGCGACGTGGACCTGCCGTCGGCGACGCCGGAGAACGCCCAGGAGTTCAAGGCGGACGGCGAGGGACCCCCGGAGATCGACTGGGAGTCCTACCTCAACAGCTACCAGTTCAACGAGCCCACCACCGCCTCCAACAAGGGCAACGTGGCCACGGACGACCTGCCGTCGTTCGAAGCCAACATGGTGAAGAAGGAGGACCTGGTCGACCACCTCCAGGAGCAGCTGGGCACGCTGCGGCTCAACGAGGCCGAGCGCCGCGTGGCGGTGCTCATCCTGGGGAACCTGGACGACGACGGTTACCTCAAGCTGCCCGACATTGAAGGCGACCCGCTCATCCGCCTGTCCAACGAGGCGGACGTGCCCATGCACGTGGCCGAGCGCACCCTGCGCCGCATCCAGAACCTGGAGCCCCGGGGCTGCGGCGCGCGCGACCTGCAGGAGTGCCTGCTCATCCAGCTGCAGGCGATGAAGGACCCGAACGCGGCGCTGCTGGGCCTCATCATCAAGCGGCACATGAAGTACCTGGAGAGCAAGAACCTGCCGGCCATCGCCAAGGACCTCAAGGTCACCCTGGACGAGGTGGTCTCTGCGGCGAAGCTGCTCCCGAAGCTGGACCCGCGGCCGGGCCGCAACTTCAGCGGGGACGACGCGCAGTACATCACCCCCGACGTCTTCGTCTACAAGCTGGGGGACGAGGACTACACCGTGGTCCTCAACGACGACGGCCTGTCCAAGCTGCGCATCTCCGGCATGTACCGGAACGCGCTCAAGAACGGCGCGGTGAGCCCCGGGCAGACGAAGGAGTTCATCCAGGACAAGCTGCGCAGCGCGATGTGGCTCATCCGCTCCATCCACCAGCGGCAGCGGACCATCTACAAGGTCACCGAGAGCATCGTGAAGTTCCAGCGGGACTTCCTGGACAAGGGCATCGCGCACCTGAAGCCGCTCATCCTGCGCGACGTGGCGGAGGACATCGGCATGCACGAGTCCACCGTCAGCCGCGTCACCACCAGCAAGTACGTGCACACGCCGCAGGGCATCTTCGAGCTGAAGTACTTCTTCAACTCGTCCATCGCGCGCGTGTCCGGCGAGGACACGGCCAGCGAGGCCGTGAAGCACCACATCAAGCAGCTGGTGTCGCAGGAAGACTCGCGCAACCCGTACTCAGACCAGAAGATCGTCGAGCTGCTGCGCTCGCAGGGCACGGAGATTGCCCGCCGCACGGTGGCCAAGTACCGCGAGGTGCTGGGCATCCTCCCCAGCAGCAAGCGCAAGAAGTACTTCTGAGCTGTCCTTGAAGCGCCGGCCCTGCACAGCAGGGCCGGTTTGGGGCATGAAGCGGTCCATGGACCCCGTGCTCCCCACCGATGTCGGCGTTCCCCGTCGTGACCCCGTGCCGCTCGTCGTCCCGCCCGTCACCCTGGAGGGGAGGGCGGTGCGACTGGAGCCGTTGTCACTGGAGCACGTGCCCGCGCTCGCGGCGGTCTGCGAACCGGAAATCTTCGACCACTTCTCGCGCGTGCTGCGCACGGAAGCGGACGTCGCGGACTACATCACCGTCGCGCTGAAGGCATCCGCCGCGGGCACGGAGCGGCCCTTCGCCATCCGCGAGCAGGCCAGCGGCGCGGTGGTGGGCACCACGCGCTACCTGGACATCTCCCGCGAGTTCCGCACGCTCGAAATCGGCTCCACGTGGCTGGCGCGGCGGGCGTGGCGCTCGCGGGTGAACACCGAGTGCAAGTACCTGCTCCTCACGCACGCCTTCGAGACGCTGGGCGTGATGCGCGTGCAGCTCAAGACGGACAGCCGCAACGCGCGCTCCAGGGCGGCCATCGAGCGCCTGGGTGCTTCCTTCGAGGGCATCCTGCGCAACCACATGCTGGTGCGCGGCGGCGTGGTGCGGGACAGCGCGTACTTCGGGTTCATCGACACCGAGTGGCCCGCCGTGAAGGCGCGGCTCGAAGGACTGCTGGCGCGGGAGTGATAGGGTGCCGGCCGCCATGACCTTCCCCGCCTCGAGCCCGCGTCGAACCGTGTCCCGCTTCACCGTCCTGGGGGCGCTCGTGGCGCTCACCGGTTGTAGCGGCGGCGAGACGAAGGTGATGTCGCTGGCGGAGCTGTCGGACCGCTCGCTCATCTTCGCGCTGGCGGACGTGGATGACGCGGAGACGCCGGACGCGCAGGGCGCGCACCGCTTCACCGCCAGCTACACGGTGTCGCCGGACGGCCCGTGCTCGCGCTTCGCCGACGACGTGACGGCCACCTTCAACGGCCAGCCCATGACGCTGGTGCCGGGTGGCGCGTCGGACGTGGGCGGGCGCTCGGAGGCGTGTGAGAACAGCCGCGTCTACTTCAACTTCGATCCGACCGCCTGGGGCCGCGAGCCGGTGGAGGACATCGTCGTGCAGCTGCAGGACGCCTCCAGCACCGTGCGCCTGGTGGTGAAGAACGCCAAGGCCAAGCGCAAGTTCACGTTCCAGGGCGAGGGCACCCCGGACAAGCTGCGCGTGGGGCAGTCCTACGACTTCCTCTGGGAGCCCTCCACGGAGGTGCCCGGTCCGGTGGAGGCGCTGCTCCTGCGCGAAGGGGGCCGCGCGCCCGGCGTGCTCTCCGTCACGCAGAACGGCAACACGTCCACCGTCGCCATCGCCGCGGGCACCCCGCAGGCGAACCACATCCTGACGCTGGGCGCGGACCTGGAGGGCGTCGTGGGCGAGTGCACGGGCGTGGCGTCGTGCTCGGGCGCCATCTACCACTCGCAGGACTACGTGCTCTCCGTGGTGCCCTGATTCCGCCGGGCCGCGGGGCGATCCGCAGGCATGTTGCTGGCGTGAGCGCCACGCACGCGGTGTGGGGGAATGCCGACCGGAAAATGAGGCCCGGGTCGGAATCCCCTCACCGTGCCATGCAGCGGACACCAGACGTGTCCTATTGCGGTCGCTTTCGCGAGCGCGATCCGTGAACGGGATTTCCAACCTGGGGGGCCGGGTTGCTTTCGGCGTGGGCTCCGTTTCTGATCTGTCACGGAGCTTACCTCTCTCCCTAGGAGGCGGCCACGCATGCAGCTCAACATCACCTTCCGTCAGTTCGGAGCGTCGGATTCCCTGAAGGAGTACGCCCGTGAAAAGGTCGATCGGGTGAACCGACTGCTGGACCGGGCTGGTGAAGCCCACGTGGTGCTGTCGTTGGAGCGGCACCTGCATCACGCGGACATCACCATCCACTCCGGCGCCTGGGTCCTCCGAGGGCGTGAGAAGAGCGATGACATGTACGCGTCCATCGACCTGGCGATGGACAAGATCGAACGGCAGCTGCGCCGCTACCGCGACAAGCTCAAGTCGCACCACGGCAAGGAGAAGGTCCATCACCGCCAGGACCTGGTGAGGGTCCGCCACGACGTCTTCGAGGTCCACGAGCCGGAGGCGACCGCGGAGGCTTCCACGCCCGCCGCCCAGGCCGCGCCCGCCGCGCAGGCGCCGGTGGCCGAGTCGGGTGTCGCCCGCCTGGTGCGCACCACGCATCTGGCCATCCAGTCGCTGTCCGTGGACGACGCCGTGATGCAGATGAACCTGATGAACAACGACTTCTACGTGTTCCAGAACCAGCAGTCCCAGGCGCTGTCCATCGTCTACCGGCGCAAGGAGGGAGGGTTCGGGCTCATCGAGCCGCACCTGCCTGACGCGCCGGTGGCCGCCACCGGCACCTGACAGGCAGTCGTATCCGTGCCGGGGAACCGGGTCCGGGACATCCCCGGGCCCGGGTCCGGGGTGGGGGGAACGGCCCGGGCTGACGCGCAGTGAGCGAAGCGCCTGCCACCGCCCAGGCGACCCTTGCGCGAATCCAGTGTGAGGAGTAATTGCCGGCCGAGGAATCATTGCCGGCCCGGAGCGCCAGTGCGGGAGCGCCATTGAGAATCGCCGATTTCCTCAGCCCCCAGGCGGTCGTCGCGGACATGCAAGCCCGGACGAAACCGGAGGTGCTGCGCGAGCTGAGTGCCACGTTGGCCCGGGCGCATCCGAATCTGCGCGAGGACCGGCTGGTGGCGGTGCTCCAGGAACGCGAGAAGCTGGGCAGCACGGGCATTGGCGAAGGCGTGGCCATCCCCCACGGCAAGCTGGCGGGCATGGACAGTCTCCAGGCGGCCTTCTGCGTGTCGCGCGCGGGGGTGGACTTCGAGTCCATCGACGGCAAGCCCACGCACCTGTTCTTCGCGCTGGTGGCGCCGGAGAACAGCGCGGGGGTGCATCTGAAGGCGCTGGCGCGCATCTCGCGGCTGTTCAAGAACCCGCGCTTCCGGGCGGCCATCCTGGAAGCGCCCTCGGCCGCGGACATCCACGCCCTCATCGTCCAGGAAGACGCGCGGCCCTGAGGGCCTGACAGGAGACGCCCCGCATGGACGTCGTCCTGCGTCCCATCAACGATCGTTTCTTCCACGAGCAGGTGCTGCCCTTCTTCACGCGCGCCATGGGGGATGCCTCCGGCGCGCTGGAAGCCCTCTCCAACCACCTGGGTGACGCGCAGGCGTTCACGCTCTGCCAGCGGCTGGCCTCGTCGGCGTTGCCGGGGGGCGTGGGGTCGGTGGACTCGGACGGGTGGATGGACCTGGTGGACCGGCTGGTGTTCCAGCCCTGGCGCGAGTCGCCCGGCGGCTGGGAGGTGGGCGGGTCCCCTGGCGGCTACGCGGACGAGTGGGACGAGGCGCTGAACCTGGCGCTGATGGTGGAGGACGCGGCCTATCCCTACTGGGACACGAAGGCGGCGCGCGTGGTGCGGGACAACTTCCGCAGGCGCCCTCCGGGCGAGCAGGGGCTGGCGTCGCTCCTGGCCGGGCAGTGGGACCCCTTCCCGGAGTTCCCGCCGGACCGCGTCTTCGTCACGCAGGGCCGTGGGGAGTACGCGGTCCGTGAGCGGTTCGCCTTCGCGGACTGGGCCTGGCGGCCGGCGAAGACGGTGTTGCACTGGCAGGTGAACCTGCCGCGCAAGCTGGAGCGGCTGCTGACGCGGGAGCAGGAGCGCCTGAAGCTGCCGGTGCTGCCGGAGCGCGACGAGGTGCTGGGCTACTGGACGGGGAAGCTGCCCCAGCCGCCGCCCCTGTCCGTGCTGTTCTCCGGCCTGGGCCCGAACGCGGCCACGTGGATCCGCGAACTGGGCGCGCTCACGCTGCACCTGCGCGGCGCCGCGCAGACGAAGCAGGGTCTGGCCGCGCTGGTGACGCGCGGGACCACCGTGCGGCTGTGAGCTGACGGCGATTTCCGGGTTTCCTTGTCCTGTCGTTCCCGGTCATGCTGCGGAGCATGCGCCGCTTCTTGTCGCCCGTGGGTTCCATGCTCCTCGCCGCCGCGGTGCTGATGGGCGGCTGTTCTTCCTCGAAGAAGGCGACGGAGGCTCCGCGTACGGACCATGCGTCGCTCTACGGGGCGGACGCGGCCTACGCGGTGGGCGTCACGCAATCGCTGACGTACGAGGACGCGGTCCGCCGCCGCACGTTGAAGCCGCTGGTCTGGTACCCGGTGGCGCCCGGCACGCCGATGGACAACCGTGCGCCGTCGGACCTGTTCAAGCCCTTCTACGGAGCGAAGGACGCACCGCTTTCGGACGCGCGGGAGCGCTGGCCGGTGGTGTTGCTGTCGCACGGGAGTGGGGGCTCGTTGATGGACCTGTCCTGGTTCGGTTCGAACCTGGCGGCGCATGGCTTCGTCGTGGTGGCGTTGAACCACCCGGGCAACACCTTCGGCGACACGAGCCCGGAGGGCTTCGCGCGCGCGTACGAGCGTCCGCAAGACTTCACGGTCATCCTGGACCACCTGCTGAAGGATCCGAAGTGGGGCCCGCGCGTGGATCCGGAGCGCATCGGCGCGTCGGGGCACTCGATGGGCGGCTACACGGCGCTGGCGCTGGTGGGGCTGAACCTGAACCTGGAGTGGATTGAAAAGCGCTGCAAGACGCCGGGCACCAAGGAGGAGATTGGCTGCGAGGGCCTGCGCGACGTGGACTACAGCCGCATCGACATGAAGCGCTCGCGAGCGTCGTACCTGGACCCGCGAGTGAAGGCCGCGTTCGCGATGGCGCCGGGCATGGCGGCCTCCTTCGAGGCGCGTGACACCGCCGACGTCCAGAAGCCGGTGGAGCTGGTGCTCGCGAAGGGTGACGAGCTGATGCCGCACGAAGGGCACGGTATGCACCTGGCAGGGCTGCTGCCGCCCGCGACCACGACGACGGTGGTCCTGGACGACGCGGGACACTTCAGCTTCCTGCCCGAGTGCTACCCGAAGGGCTTCGACGTCATCGCGATGCTGTGCCGCGACCCGGTGACGGGGACGCGCCCGGCCTCGCACGCGCGCACCAACGCGGAAGGCGTGGCGTTCTTCCGCCGCACGCTGGACGTGCGCTAGGCAGGAGCCGCGGCCTTCGGAGGGCTCTCCAGCAGGATGGTGACGGGCCCGTCGTTGACGAGCGCGACCTTCATGTCCGCGGCGAAGATGCCGGTGCCCACGGTGAGGCCTCGCTGGCGCAGCGCTTCGCAGGTGCGCTCGTAGAGGGCCTTGGCGGCGACAGGCTCCATCGCGTCGATGAAGCTGGGCCGGCGGCCCTTGCGCGCGTCGCCGTAGAGCGTGAACTGGCTGACGACGATGAGGTGCTTGGAGGTGTCCTCCAGCGACAGGTTCATCTTGCCGTCGGAGTCCTCGAAGATGCGCAGCATGGCCAGCTTCTCCACCATCCACGCCATGTCCGCGTCGGTGTCGCCCTTGCCCACGCCCAGCAGCACGAGCAGGCCCGGGCCCATCTCGCTCACACGCTGTCCGTCCACCGTCACCGACGCTTCCAGGACCCGCTGCACCACGGCCTTCATGGATTGACTCCCTTGCGTTCCTGCTTCCTGCCAGGGACGCGCGAGGCCTTCAAGTCAGCGTCCTTCGCGACGCGGATCCATCGCGTCGCGCAGCGCATCGCCCAGCAGGTTGAAGCCCAGCACGGTGATCGCCAGCGCGATGCCGGGGAAGAGGGCCACGTGCGGCGCCACCAGCAGGTACTGCGTCCCCTGGTCCACCAGCGCGCCCCATGACGGCGTGCCCGGCGGGACGCCCAGCCCCAGGAAACTCAGGGACGCCTCCGCGACGATGGCGCCCGGCAGTGCGAACGTCGCCAGCACGAGCAGTGGCCCCGCCGCATTGGGCAGGATGTGCCGCACGAGGATGCGGCCCGGCCCACTGCCCAGCGCCCGAGCAGCCTGCACGTAGTCGCGCTCGCGCAGGGTGAGCACCTGCCCGCGCGTCAGCCGCGCGTAGCCCGTCCATCCAGTGAACGACAGGGCGAACACCACGTTGGCAAGGCTGGGGCCCAGCACCGCGGTGATGAACAGCGCAAGCAGGATGCCCGGGAACGCGAGCAGCACGTCCACCAGCCGCATCAGCGCTTCGTCCACGAGCCCGCCCGCATAGCCCGCGATGCCGCCCAGCGTGATGCCCACCGCGGCGGACAGCACCACGGCGAAGAAGGACACCTCCAGCGATACGCGCGCGCCGTACAGCACGTGGGTGAGCACATCGATGCCGTTCTCTCCCGTGCCCAGCAGGTGACCGGGCGTCGGGGGCAGCAGCTCGCGAGTGAGGTCGATGGCGTCCGGCGCATGCGGGCTGAGCCACGGCGCGAACAGCGCGGTGAACACCCAGACGCACGCCACGGCCAGCCCGAACCGAGCCCCCCACGAGTGCAGCCGGAAGCGATGGGCCGCGCTCATGAGCGCCTCCGCACGCGCGGGTCGACCCACGAATACGCGAGGTCGGTGAGCGTGTTGACCGCGACGTAGCAGAACGTGAAGAGGAGCACCGTGGCGCGCACGGTGTTGTAGTCGCGCTTCTCGATGGCGGTGAGCAGCAGCGTGCCCATGCCCGGCCACGCGAACACCTTCTCCGTCACGATGGCGCCGCCCAGCAGCGCGCCGAACTCCAGGCCCAGCACGGTCACCAGTGGCAGCAGCGCGTTGCGGAACGCGTGCTTCCACAGCACCACGCGAGGCGACAGGCCCTTGGCCCGGGCCACCGTGACGTAGTCCTCACGCAGCGCTTCGAGCATCGTCGCGCGCGTCATCCGTGCCAGGAACGCGGCCAGCGCGGTGCCCAGCGTGAACGCGGGTAGCACCAGGTGCCGCCATGACTCCGCGCCCGACACGGGCAGCCAGTCCAGCTTCAGCGCGAACAGGATGATGAGCACCGGCCCCAACCAGAAGCGGGGCAGGGCGACACCCGCCACGGACACGCCCATCGCCGCCGCGTCCACGGGCGTCCCTCGTCGCGCCGCCGCCATCACGCCCAGAGGCAGCGCCAACACCAGGGACACGGCCATCGCCGACACCGTGAGCAGCAGCGTGTACGGCAGCGCCGCGCCCAGGGCAGGAAGCACCTTGCGCTGGAACGGAGGCAGCGACGTGCGCAGCTCCCCGGTGGCCAGGTCTCGAGCGAACGTCCAGAGCTGCGCGTACCACGGCAGGTCCAACCCCACGGCCTGCCGCAACGCCGCGCGGTCCACCTGCGTCGCCTGCTCCCCCAGCATCACGTCCACCGGGTCCCCAGGCACGAGGTGCAGGAACAGCGACACGAGCAGCAGCGCCCCCACCATCGCGATGACCGCGGACACGAGCCTCCGGGTCACGGCGTGCCCCCACGCTCGGGCGTCACTTCCCGCGCCTTCGCCAGCGGCAGCAGCAGTCCATGCGCGCTGGGCTCGAAGTCCGCGAGCCGCGAGGACACCACCGCGACACTGGCCTCATGCCACAGCGGGATGACGGGCATGTCCGCGTCCAGCTCCCGCTGTGCCTCCGCGTACAACGTCTTCCGTTCCTCCCGAGACGCCTGCGTCGCCGCGTCCAGCACGCGGTCCAGCTTCGGGTCCTTCAGGGCTCCACGGTTGAACCCGCCCCAGTGGTTCTCAGGGCCGGGGATGTTCGCGGAATGGAACGCGCCCCGGAGCAGGTCCGGCTCCATCACGGCGGCCCACTTCAACGTGAACAGCTCGAAGCGCCCCCGGCGCACGTCCTCGAAGAACGTTCCGAACTCCAGCGCCCGCACCTCCACCGCGATACCTCCCTTCGCCAGCTGCTCCTTGAGCACCAACGCCACCGCGCGCCGGAAGCGGTCCGTGCTCGTCTTGAAGGTGAAGGACAAGCGTGGCTGTCCCCCGGGCCCGTCCGGATCCGGGTACCCCGCAGCGTCCAGCAGCCGGGCCGCCTCCTCCGGCGCGTAGCCGCATCCCGGTGTCTCCGTGAAGGCCCAGTGCTCGCGAGGCAGCATGCTGGACGCAGGCTCCGCCAGCCCGTGCAGCTTGTGATCCACCAACGGGCGCACGTCGATGAGGTGACACAGCGCCTGGCGCACCCGCACGTCCGCGAGCGGCCCCTCGCGCAGGTTGATGCCCAGGTACGTGAAGCCCGTGCCCGGCTTCGTCACCACACGCAGGTGGGGCGACTTTCGCAGCGCTGGCAGCACCGCCGGGGACACGCCGTTCACCACCAGGTCCGCGCGGCCCTTGAGCAGCTCCAGCACCCGCGTCGTCTCGTCCCGCACCACCCGGAACGTCAGCCTCGACACCGCGGGCTTCCCTCCATGCCATCCCTCGAACGGGACCAGCGTCAGGTGCTCCTCGTCCGGCCACGACTCGAACCGGAAGGGCCCCGCGCCCACCGGGTGCGTTCCCTGCGCCTCGATGCCTCCGGGCCCCACGCGCTCCGCGGGCAGGATGGCCGCGGACAGCTCCGCGAGCAGCGGCGCATAGGGTCGCTTCAAGTGGAAGCGCACCGTGCGGGCGTCCACCACCTCCACGCGCTCCACCGGCTCGTACCGTTCGCGCTTGGGGCTGCCCAGCTTCGGGTCTCGCAGGGCGTCGAAGGTGGCCTTCACGTCCTCGGCGGTGAGGGCGCTCCCGTCGTGGAAGGTCAGCCCCGGACGGAGGACGAACTCCATCACCGTGGGCGAGACCTCCCGGAAGGACTCCGCCAGCTGGGGCACGGGCCGGCTCGCGTCATCGAAGGTGAGGAGCCCCGGGCTGACGAGCTGCGCCAGCCGCTGTCCATGGGCCGTGAGGGCGAAGCGATCGTCCAGGCTGTCCGGTGGGGCCTCCAACAGCACCGTGATGCCCGCCGGGGGCGCCGGGTCGCGGCAGCCGGAGTCAAGCACCAGCGCCAGCGCGATGAAGAACACCCGGGTGGCGCGGGAGGGCAGGGGGGGCATGGCGTCTGTCACGAGGTGGATGTCAGGCGGGACGTCCATGCTGCGACAGCCTTCTTCTTGTTTCCAGGAAGCAGGCAGGCGTGCAGGGTAACAGCGACCGTGGATCCGCCCCCCACCCTTGCCGCCCCTTTCGTCCCTTCTTCATAATGGATCGCGACTTCCCTGGAGCGTGCGTGCAGGTTTTTCGAACCAGACCCTTCTGGGCAGCGACCGTCATTGCCTTGTGGCTCCCTTCCGCCACCCTGGCCGCGTCGCCGTCCGCCGACAAAAAGGCTGAACGCGAGGCGCTGAAGAACGCGCTCGTGCAGGTCATGCAGCGCACCGCGCTCAAGAGCAGCCGCGTCGGCGTCCACATGCAGAGCCTGGACGACGGCACCGTGGTGTTCAGCCACAACGCGGACGAACTGCTCAACCCCGCCTCCAACGTGAAGCTCGTCACGTCCTCCGCGGCCCTCGTCGCACTGGGGCCGGAGTTCCGCTACGAGACGGAGTTCCTCGTCGAGGCGGAGATGCCCGCCGACGGCAAGGTCAAGACCCTCTACGTTCGCGGCAAGGGTGACCCCACCGTCACCACCGAGCGCCTCTACGGCATGACCTCCGAGCTGCTCCACGCGGGCCTCAAGGAGGTGCAGGACATCGTCGTGGACGATTCCTGGTTCGACGCCGAGCGCACCCCGCCCGGCTACGACCAGGAGGACTCCGACCGCGCGTACATGGCGCCCACCGGCGCGGTGAGCCTCAACTGGAACGCGGTCGCCGTCTACGTGCGCGCCGCTCCCGGCGGCAAGGCCGTGGTGGACATGGAGCCGCCCAGCGACTTCTTCGTCGTGGAGAACACCGTCACCAGCGGCCCCGGCCGCGCGCGGCGCGTGTCCGTGAAGTCCGACGCGTACGGCGACAAGCAGAAGATCGTCGTCAAGGGCCAGGTCCCCGACGAGCGCGGCGCCGTCAGCGTCTGGAAGAAGATCGACAGCCCGCCCCTGTACTTCGGCGGGTCGCTCAAGCAGTTGCTCGTGTCGCGCGGCGTGAAGGTGAAGGGCAAGGTGAAGCTGGGCCTGACGCCGTCCCGCGCCAAGGTCGTGCACGTGGCGCAATCCGACACGTTCGACATCGTCCTCAAGCGCCTCAACAAGCTCTCCAGCAACTTCGTCGCGGAGACGCTCCTGAAGACGATGGGCGCGGAGCTGCGTGGACAGCCGGGCTCGTTCGCCAAGGGCATCGACGTGGTGGAGGAGTTCCTGGACCGCGACGTGGGCATCCCGCGCGGCACCTACGTGATGAAGAACGGCAGCGGTCTCAACGACGCCAACCGCTTCTCCACCGCGCAGGTGGACCGGCTCCTGCGCCACATGTACGAGCGCTTCCCGCTGGCCCCGGAGTACCTGTCCTCGCTGGGCATCGCCGGCAAGGACGGCACGCTCAAGTACCGCTTCGACGGCACGGACGCCGTGGGCCGGCTGCGCGCCAAGACGGGCACCCTGGAGGGTGTCTCCGCGCTCAGCGGCTACGTGCAGTCCGCGGGCGGGGAGAAGTTCTCCTTCTCCATCATGGTCAACGACTACGCGGGCCGCGCCGGCCCTGTCGTCGCGGGCATGGACGCGCTGGGCGCCGCCGTGGCCGCCACCGGCTCCACGCTGGGGCCGGGCAACGCGCTGGCCTCCCTCAATGAGGGCCAGAAGGCGCAGGGCGGCCTGCCGGACATCGCCAACCGCGTGAAGACCTACCTGGAGCTGGGCAAGCAGCGCGATCAACGCAACATCGGCTTCCTGCGCACCGCGTGGCGCAGCGAGCGCGACCCCGCCGTGCGCGCCGTGCTGGCGGAGAGCCTCTACCAGTCCAACCCGCACGACTACCTGGGCACCCGCACGCTGCTGGACAGCTACTCCGCCACGGATGACGTCTACGGCCGCCTGCGCCAGGTGGCCCACGCCCTGTCCGTGGGCGTGCCCGGCGTGAGCAGCATGGTGGAGCTGGCCTCCGGCGGAAACACGGAGGCCCTGGCCCGCGTGCTGGAGCTGTGCCGCGCGGCCGGCACCGCCCGTGACGTCGAGGCGCAGGACGAACTGGCGGATGGCCTGGGCGAGGTGGCCCGCACCGCCCCCGAGGAGCTGGTCGTTGCCCTGCGCACCGCCAGCACCGTGGAGCGCGACGCGACCGTGCCGCTCCTGGCCCAGGGGCTGGTGAAGACCGGGGACACCACCCACCCGTTCTGGAAGTCCCTGCGCAAGCTGGGCTCTGGCGGGACGGATGCCCAGCTCGTGGCCTTCGCCAAGGGGCTGGACTCCACTCTCACCACCAAGACGGCCGAGGCCCGGACCTCCCAGCGCGCCCAGCCCGTCCAGGTGGTCGCGCCCGCTTCCGCCACGCCCAACGTGGTCCCTGCCTCCGGGGTCCTCCGCCCGGGCGGGTAGTCCCTCGCCTCGGCTTCCCTCCGCCCGGACGTCTCCGTCCGGGCGGACTCTCCCCCCAGCCGGCTCCCGGCACCTCCCAACATCGCGGAATCCTTGAGGCCTCCCGTTAGGGGAGCAGGCGGACGTGCGTCCCCGGCACCCCTGGCCGTTTAGTGGCCCGGGGAATGTCAGTGGTGGATGCTATGGGCTGAAGGACCTGTCGGGGCGTGTGGCCTCGCAGGTTTGTTCCTGGCCCTAGAGGGGTCAGGTATCGGGAGGAAACATGGCTGGAGGCGTGAACAAGGTCATTCTCATCGGCAACCTCGGGGCGGACCCCGAAGTGCGCTTCACCCCGGGCGGTCAGGCCGTGGCGAACTTCCGCATCGCGACGAGCGAGAGCTGGAACGACAAGAACGGCCAGAAGCAGGAGCGCACCGAGTGGCACCGCATCGTCGTCTGGGGAAAGCTCGCGGAGCTGTGCGGCGAGTACCTCAAGAAGGGACGGCAGTGCTTCGTCGAAGGCCGTCTGCAGACGCGCGAGTGGATGGATAAGGAAAACAAGAAGAACTACACCACCGAGGTCGTCGCCACCTCCGTCACCTTCCTCGGCGGACGTGACGCCGGTGAGGGCTACAGCGGCGGCAGCGGCGGCAGTGGCGGTGGGCGCCGGCAGCAGCCGCAGGGCAACGGCGGCTACGGGCAGGGGCGTGACGACTTCGGCCAGCCTCCCCCTCCCATGGACGACGGTGGCGGCATGGGCGGCGGCAACCACGGCGGCACGGACGACGACATCCCGTTCTAACGCCCTGGGGCCATTCCCCTGAAAAGCGAACCGGCCGCTCCTGGATGTCAGGGGCGGCCGGTCGTGTTTTCGGGCACCGGGGCTTCAAGGCCCCGGCGCTTCTTCAGGACTGCTTCAGCCGACGTCCAGGCCGGCAGGGCCGTACGCCGCGCCCGCAGTGTAGAGCGCGTAGATGGCGCCCCAGGACATGGCCAGCAGGATGAGGAAGATGAGGATGGAGAAGGGCTCGAAGCGGCGCATGGAGCGGTCGCTCGCGAAGATGCCCCAGCCCATGGCGAAGGTCTGCAGGCCGTTGGCCAGGTGGTACGCGGTGCCCAGCGTGCCCAGCAGGTAAACCATCAGCGTGGGGCCGTGGTAGTGCATCTCCCGGGCGATATCCATGAAGGGCTCCGCGTGGCCCTCCACCAGGCGCGGGTGCAGGAAGGCCAGCCAGATGTGGGCGCCCAGGAACGCGAGCACGCCCAGGCCCGCCACGCGCTGCACGATGTACTTGAGGTTGCCGTAGTTGCTGTACGCGAGGTTGTTGGGCTTCATGGTGAAGATGCGCACCAGGCCCCACGCCGTGTGGATGAGCAGCGGCAGCATGACGATGATGAACGTGAACGCCTGGGCGAACGGGTTCGCGTACTCCGTCACCGACTTTTCCCAGGCCGTCGCGCCGTAGAAGGCGGACAGGTTGTCCCACAGATGGTTGATGACCCAGAAGCTCAGGGGCACCACGGCGAGGAACGACCCCAGCCGCGACTTCAAGAGGGGGTTCCGGTCGGTGAGGGCTTCGGCGGTGGCTTGGGTGCTCATCGAGTCTCCAGCGGGGCGCGCGGATGGGTGGGGTGAAGACCCCCGCGAGCCCAAGTCAGGGCCTGGGTGATACGGCCTTCCGCCGGTTTATAGCCGTTCCGTCACGCGGGCTGGATTTCTTCCGCATCCGCCCGTGCCAGCAGGGGAACACCGACTCATAAGCCCTGGCGATGCCAGCCCCCCGCCCTGACTGCTGGCCGCCGGGCAGGCGGCCCGTCTCCGTCCCTCTTCCGTTGGCGGGCGCGAACGGGTGGGGCACGCTAACCAGCCCTATGCCTGATGAGCTTGTCAGTGGATTGTTGAAGGCGACGGACCTGCGCCTGGTGCTGGCCACCACCGGTGACCTGTCCCGCCAGGCCCGCGCCACGCACCAGAGCATGCCGGCCTCCGCCGCGCTCCTGTCCCAGGGCCTCACCGTCGCCGCCCTCATGGGGTCGCTCCGCAAGGGCACGGACTCCCGGATCAACGTGCAACTGGAGTGCGACGGCCCCCTGCGCGGCCTCTTCGTGGACGGCGACGCGAACGGCGTCGTGCGCGGCTACGTGAAGAACACCCTGGTGGAGTACTCCGGCTCGGAGGGGCGCTATCACTGGCGCCCGGTGCTGGGGAACCAGGGCTTCCTGTCCGTGCTGCGCGACCAGGGCGGCGGCGAGTACTACCGCTCGTCCGTGGAGCTGGAGCACTTCGACCTGGTGGCGGACCTGGAGCGCTACTTCCACCAGTCGGATCAGGTGCCCTCGCACCTGCTGGTGGCGCAGCTGCCCGGCCAGGTGGACGGCCAGGAGGATCCGCTCGCCACGGTGGTGGGTCTGCTCGTGCAGCCCCTGCCCAACGGGGACAAGGACGCCTTCAAGGCGCTGGGCACCCGGCTCAAGGCGCAGTTCCAGACGGCCGTGCAGGCGCACGCGCAGGACGGGGCGGAGACGCTCCTTCGCTCGCTCGTGCCGGAGGCGGACCTGGAGGTCATGTCGCGCTACCCGCTGCGCTTCACCTGTTCGTGCAGCCGGGACCGCGTGAAGCTCGCGCTGCTCGCCATGGGCCGCGAGGAGCTGAAGGACCTGCTGGAGAAAGAAGGCCAGGCAGAGGCCACTTGCCAGTTCTGCACGACGCGCTATGTCATCCCCGGCGCGGAGATCCAGCAGATGCTCACCGAGGGCAGCGCCTGAGCCTGTCCCCGTGGACAAGGCGCCTGTCACGAAGACAGACATCCTTCGTTTTCCGGGGACTTTTCAGCGCCTCACATCCTCAGGGGAGGCACTCGCGGCGGTTGTGGCGGGGTCGCGGTGCTCGGGATATGACAGGGCCGCACCTCACCCGGAGCTTTCGCCGTGGCCATCAAGCGGGCAGCGCCGCCGAAGTCCCAGGACCAGCGCAACCCTTCCCAGAAGTCTGCCGTGCCCTCCGCCGCCCAGAAGGACGGGGCGGAGAAGCTCGTCTCCATTCCCAATGACATGATCCTGGCGCCCCAGGTGGAGGCCCCTCGCCAACCCACCGGCCGCGACCAGTCCCGGCACAAGTCCACGGGCGTGGTGGAGCTGTCGTGGGCGGAGTTCGACCGGAAGGTGCAGCAACTGGCGCGCACCATCCGTCAGGCGTGGGAGCCACAGGCGGTGGTGGGCGTGGCCCACGGCGGCGTGTACGTGGGCGGGGCGCTCGCGGGCGCGCTCGGCTGCCCGTTCTACCCCGTGCGCATCAGCCGCCGCAGCCGCGACAAGGCCGAGCGCACCCAGGAGCGCGGCCAGCCCCAGGTGAGCGAGGAGATGCCCCCGGCAATCAAGGGCTGCCGCGTGCTCATCGTGGACGACATCGCATCCAGCGGAGACACGCTGGAGCTGGCCACGGCGCTCGCGAAGAAGGTGGGCGCGAAGGAGATCCGCACCGCGTGTCTCATCGCGCGGCCGGAGGGCTTCACGCCGGACCACGTGGGGCTGTCCACGGACTCGCTCTTCGTCTTCCCGTGGGACTACCAGCCGGTGATGGGCGACGCGCACTTCGACGACGACCCGGACAAGGCCGGGGCCTGAGTCCAGCTTCAAGGGCGTTGACGCGGCGATGATCATCGGGACGGCGGGGCACATCGACCACGGCAAGACGTCCCTCGTGAAGGCGCTGACGGGCACCGACACCGACCGGCTCCCGGAGGAGAAGCGGCGGGGCATCACCCTGGAGCTGGGCTTCGCCCACCTGCCGCTCCCGGACGGGCAGGTGGCGGGCGTGGTGGACGTGCCCGGCCACGAGCGCTTCGTGAAGGCCATGGCCGCGGGCGCGGGTGGCGTGGACCTGGCCGTGCTGGTGGTCGCGGCGGACGAAGGTGTCATGCCCCAGACGCGCGAGCACCTGGACATCTGCCGCCTGCTCGGCGTGAAGGCGGGCGTCGTCGCGCTCACCAAGGCGGACCTGCTGGAGGGCCTGGGCGACGACTGGCGCGCGCTGGTGGAGGCGGACCTCGCCGCGCTCACCGTCGGCACCTTCCTGGAGACCGCGCCCGTGGTGCCGGTGTCCTCGCGCACGGGGCAGGGCCTGCCGGAGCTGAAGGCGGCGCTCGCGAGCGCGGGCGCTTCACTGCCACGGCGTCCCTCGGAGGGCCCCGTGTTCCTCCCGGTGGACCGGGCCTTCACCATCAAGGGCTTCGGCACGGTGGTGACGGGCACGCTGTTGTCCGGCGCGCTGGCGGTGGATGACGCGGTGTCGCTGCTTCCCTCGGTGGCCGGTGCGCGTCCGGGCCCCTTTCGCGTCCGCGGCGTGCAGGTGCACGGCCAGCCGGTGGCGCGCGTGGAGGCGGGGCAGCGCGCGGCGGTGAACGTGACGGACGTGCAGACGGAGGACGTGCACCGGGGCATGGTGCTCACGCGCGCGGGCGAGCTGCCGGAGACGTCCATGCTGGACGTGGAGCTGACGCTGCTGCCCGCCGCGGAAGTCCCGCTGCCCAAGCGCCGCAAGCTGCTGCTGCACCTGGGCACCGCGCAGGTGGAGGCCACGGTGGCGCTGCTGGACCTGGAGTCGCTTTCGCCGGGGGAGACGGGGCTCGCGCAGCTGCGGCTGGAGTCTCCGGTGGGCGCGCTCGTGGGCCAGCGCTTCATCCTGCGCGGCTCGCGCGCGCTGCCGGGACGGGGCGCCACGGTGGCCGGGGGCCGCGTGCTCTCCATCACGCCGCCGCGCCGGCGCAAGGGTGCGTCGTCGGTGGTGCGGCCGCTCCTGGAGGCGGACGCGGCCGGGCAGGTGGGGTGGCTCCTCAGGCAGGCGGGCTACGCGGGGCTCACGCAGACGGAGCTGTTCGGCCGCTCGGGGCTTTCGCCCAAGGTGCTCACGCGCACGCTGGAGCTGCTGGGCGCGAAGGGGCAGGTGCTGCTGGTGGACCGCGACCGGCGGCTCTACGTGGCGCAGGACGTGTTCGAGGGACTGCGCCAGCGCTCGCTCGCGCTGCTCGCCGCGTTCCATGAACGTGAGCCCATGCGCGAGGGCCTGTCCCGCGAGGAGCTCCGTCAGCGGCTCTCCGCCCAACTGGACGCGCGCTTGTTCCAACGCGTGGTGCAGGCGCTGGTGGACTCCAGCGGCGTGGAGGCGGAGAAGGACCTGGTGCGCCTCAAGGGCCGGGGCCGTACGCTCACGCTGGGCGACGAGGCCGCGCGCACGCGCCTGTCCGCGGAGCTGTCCGCGGCGGGGCTCGCGCCGCCCACCGTCACGGAGCTGTCGCAGAAGTTGGGGCTCCCGCCCGCGAAGCTGCAGGAGTTGTTGAAGGTGCTGGTGGCGTCAGGCACTGGCGTGCGGGTGAGCGAGGAACTGTGCTTCGACACGGGCGCGCTGGAGGACCTGCGCGGACGGCTGGTGACGTACCTGAAGGACCAGAAGGAGATTTCCACGCAGGGCTTCAAGGAACTGGTGGGCCAGAGCCGCAAGTTCACCATCCCCCTGTCGGAGTACTTCGACCGGGAGAAGGTGACGCTGAGGGTGGGGGACAAACGGGTGCTGCGTCGCGGATGAGTGACAAGGCCTACAGCGAGCAGGAACTGCGTGCCCTGGTGGATGCCTTCACCCAGCCCGTGCTGGTGGTGGAGGGCGAGGGGCACGTCTGGGTGGCCAATGCCGCGTACGCGCGGCTGTTGGGACTGCCCGTGGAGCAGGTGGAGGGGCGTTCCTTCCTGGACTTCGTGCAGCCGGAGGAGCGCAGCCGGATGGGAGACCGCTTCCACCGGGTGGCCACGGGTGCGCCGCTGGACGGGCGTCCGCAGCTCTACAAGATATTCAGCGTCCACGGGGCGACGGGCGAGGTCTACGTGCAGGCCAACCCCCTGCGGCTGGACAACGGGCGTTTCGCCCTGCTGCTCAGCTGCATGGTGGTGGCGGAGCGCCCCCGGGAGCTGGTGGTGGCGGAGCGGTTGGTGGACACGTCCGCGGGGCTGGTGTCCGCGCGCTCGGAGGAGGGCGTGCGGCGCGTGGCGCTGGCGGGCCTGGAGGCCGCGGGCTTCCGGGCGCGGCTCCTGCGCTGGGACGGCACGCGGTGGGTGGTGCGCGACGGAGTGTCCATTCCGGCGGATTCGCACCTGGCGCTGGAGGCGCTGTCGGACGGGCGGCCGGTGTTCGGCGGCGCGGACCATGCGCAGCCCACGCACGCGTACCTGCCGGTGGGCGGGCCGCAGTCGGAGGTGCTCTGGGTGGCGGGCCCGTGGGTGGCGCCCCGGCACGGCTCGGTGCTGACGCTGTTCGCGAAGGTGGTGGGCGCGGCGCTCGCGGACGCCCACCTCCAGGCGGACGGCGCGCGCAGCCGCTGGGAGGTGGAGTCGGTGGCGGAGATGGCGCGCTTCGTGGCGCAGCCCGTGCCCCCGCCGCCGGAGACGTTCCTCGCGCGAGTGGCGGAGCTGCTCCAGGCCCGCGCGGTGGCGCTGCACGTCGTCCCCGAACCAGGGGAGGCCCCCCGGCTCTCCGCCCACGTGGGGCTGGAGGAGGGGAGTGACGCGGAGGCCGTGCGCGCCACCGGCGTGCTGCTGGCCGCGTCGCTGCGGGAGGACGGGGGCGTGCTGTCCTCCGAGTCGCAGGGGCGCGCGCTGGAGACCCTGTCCCAGGGCCGCCTGGGCAGCGGGACGGCGGCGCGGCTCACCCGCGGCGGTGAGAGCGTGGGCGTGGTGCAGGCGCTGCGCGCGAAGGAGCGGCCCTTCGACGAGCGAGACGCGCGGCTGTTGTCCACGCTCGCGGAGCTGCTGGTGACGCTCCTGGAGCAGCGCCGCCTCCGCGCCGAGTCCGCGCGCCAGCTCACGGAGACGCGCCTCCTGCTGGACCTGGCGCGCACCACATCCGGCGTGCTGGAGACGGCGAGCATCCTGGACGTCGCGTCCGACTTCCTGGTGCACCTGCTGGACGTGTCCAACTGCTTCATCCTGCTCTACGACGAGCAGGCCAAGGTGCTGCGCGGCGCGGCGGCGTCGGCGACCCACCGCGACATGTTCCGCACGGTGGTGGTGCCGCTCGACAGCGACGACCTGGCCGCGCGCGTGGCGCAGGAGCGCAAGCCCATCGCGGTGGAGGACCTGACGTCCGCGAGCACCTCCGTGAGCGCGGTGCTCATCGACCGGCTGGGGGAGAAGGCGCTCCTGGGCCTGCCGCTGACCTCGCGCGAGGAGCTCATCGGCGTGGTGCTGGTGGACGACGTGCGCGGCCCGCGCCCCTTCGGCCCGGAGCTGATTGAGCTGGCGGAGGCGACGTGCGGCCAGCTGGCGCTGTCCATCGCCAACGCGCGCCTCTACGAATCGCTGTGGGCCAGCTACGCGGAACTGGCCGCCACCCGCGCGGAGATGGTGAAGCGCGAGCGCTTCGCCGCGCTGGGCGAGCTGTCCGCCATCGTCGCCCACGAGGTGCGCAATCCCCTGGGCGTCATCTTCAACGCGGTGGCCACGCTCCGGCGCATCATGAACCCCGGGGGGGACACGGCCATGCTGTTGGACATCGTCGCGGAGGAGAGCGACCGCCTCAACCGCATGGTGGCGGACCTGCTGGACTTCACCCGCCCGCGCAACCCGGTGCTCCAGCCGGAGGACCTCTTGCGCGTGCTCCAGGACGCGTTCGAGGCGGCGCGGGCGCAGGCTCCCACGGAGCGTCCGGTGTACATCTCCGTGGAGGTGGATCCCGGCCTCTCCGCGGTGCCCATGGACCGGCGGCAGATCCGCCAGGCCCTGTTCAACGTGGCCGTCAACGCCATCCAGTCCATGCCCCAGGGCGGCGACGTGCGGGTGCGTGGGCGCCGGGACACGCACGGAGGCCGCGAGCAGCTGCGCATCGACGTGATGGACCAGGGGCCGGGCATCCCGGCGGAGCTGCTCCACCGCGTCTTCGAACCCTTCTTCACCACCAAGGCCCAGGGCACCGGCCTGGGGCTGGCGGTGGTGAAGCGCATCCTGGAGGAGCACCGCGGCGAAATCGCCGTGGAGAGCGCCCCCGGACGCGGAACCACCTTCACCTTCTGGCTGCCGCTCACGCAGCCCCAGTCCTTCTCATGACCGACGCGACCACTCCGGTTCCCCGAGGCTACATCCTCGTGGTGGACGACCAGAAAAACATGCGCGCCACCACCGCGCTGCTCCTGAAACAGGAGGGCTACGAGGTCGCCGAAGCCGCCACTGGCGAGGAGGCGCTCCTCCGGCTCGCGAAGGCGCGCGTGGACCTGCTCCTCACGGACCTGAAGATGGAGCCCATGGACGGGCTCACGCTGCTCAAGCGTGCGCTGGAGGCCTCGCCCCGCCTCCAGGTCATCATGATGACGGCCTTCGGCTCCATCGACAGCGCGGTGGAGGCCATGCGCCTGGGGGCCTACGACTACGTCACCAAGCCCTTCAAGGAAGGCGAGCTGCGCTACCGCGTGGAGCGCGCCCTGGAGCGCGCCCGGCTCCAGGCGGCGGTGGACAACCTGGCCACGGAGTTCAACGAACGCCACGGCCTGTCCGCGCTGGTGGGCCGCAGCCAGGCCATGCGCGAGCTCACCACGCGCCTGATGCGCGTCGCCCAGAGCGACGCCACCGTCCTCATCCAGGGCGAGAGCGGCACGGGCAAGGAGCTGGTGGCCCGCGCGCTCCACGTGCACAGCCGCCGCAGCAAGCAGCCCTTCGTGCCCGTCAACTGCGCGGCCATCAGCGAGACGCTGCTGGAGAGCGAGCTCTTCGGTCACGCCAAAGGCGCCTTCACGGGCGCGGTGAAGACGCGCCGCGGCCTCTTCGAGGAGGCGGACAACGGCACGCTCTTCATCGACGAGGTGACGGAGACGAGCCCCACCTTCCAGTCCAAGCTCTTGCGCACGCTCCAGGACGGCGAGGTGCGCCGCGTGGGGGAGTCCACCGCGCTGCGCGTGAACGTGCGAATCGCGGCGGCCACCAACCGCGACATCGAGCTGGAGGTGAAGGAGAAGCGCTTCCGTCAGGACCTCTACTACCGCCTCAACGTGGTGCTCCTGCGCGTGCCCCCGCTGCGCGAGCGCCTGGAGGACGTGCCCGCGCTGGCGCAGCACTTCCTGGACCGGGCCAACAACCGCAGCCCCCGGCCCCGGCGCCTGTCCGCCACCGCCGTGGAGCACCTGATGACGTACGACTTCCCCGGCAACGTGCGCGAGCTGGAGAACCTGGTGGAGCAGGCCGCCGCGCTCGCCGAAGCGGACGAACTGCTCCCCGAGGACTTCCCGCTGCGCCCCCAGGGCCGCGTGCTCGCCGCCGCGCCTCCGACTGAAGCGCCTTTGCCCGAGGCCATGGGCCTGCCCCCCACCGACGTCGTGCGGCCCACCAGCACGGAGGCCACGGGCCCCACGCTGGCGGAGGTGGTGGAGGACGCGGAGCGCCGGGCCATCGTCCTGGCCCTGGAGCGCCACGGCGTGGACCTGGCCCGCGTGGCGGACGAGCTGGGCGTCTCCTCCACCACGCTGTGGCGGAAGATGAAGCGGCTCAACCTGCGGCCTCCCGCCGGTGCCCGCGAATAGCCTGCCAGCGAACTCGTACCTGCCTCCCAGTACGAGTGCAGATCCGAAATCACCTGCGTTCAGGGATGAAAAAACCAACCTCCTGAATTCGTTGATTGTTTTCATCCCTGAAACGCGATTTCAGGGCTGCAATGGGGCGAAACTGTTGCCCGGTCGTCCAAGTGCTTGAGAACTCTAGAGTTTCGTCCCAAACGGGCTCTGGCATGGCACCTGCTAAGGGTTAGGCTCGGGACGCATCGAAGCGAGGTTGAAAGTGGTTCCCCCCCACCCTTTCAGCACTTCCGGTGCGTTACCTTGAGAAGACCCGCGGCCCGACACCCTCACGGGTGCCGGGCCGCCTTCTTTTCCGCTCCCTGCATCATCGCCGCGTTGCAGCCGCCCGCATGACGCGGCGCGGATCCATTTCACTTCTGCAATGCGCGCGGCGTTTGACGCCGTGAGCCACGCCCCGCAACGACAACGCCCGCCAGGGCCAGGGGCCGAGGCGGGCGTCGGGTGCCGCGAGCTGCCGGCGAACGGCTACTGACCGAACAGCGTGCCGGCCTGGGCCAGCCAGTCGGTGACGTGGCCGGGGAGGATGCCCAGCAGCACGACGGCGACGGTGGAGATGACCAGCGCGGCCTCGGTGCCCCAGTTGCGCTCCAGCGGCTGGGCGCCTTCGGGGACGGGGTGCATGAACATGTAGACCACGACGCGCAGGTAGTAATACGCGCCCGCCGCGCTGCTGAGCACCGCGACCACCGTGAGGCCCACCAGGCCCACGTCGATGGCGGCCTGGAAGATGAGCAGCTTGCTCATGAAGCCCACCGTGGGGGGGATGCCGCCCAGGGACAGCATGAAGGCCGCCATGGCGAACGCCCAACCCGGACGGCGCTGCGCGAGGCCCGCGAAGCGCTCCAGGTCCCACGCGGTTCCCTTCTCCTCGTCCTCGCGGCGCTCCAGCGCGGACACCATGGCGAAGGCGCCCGTCGCGCTGAAGGTGTACGCCAGCAGGTAGTACAGGATGCCGCGCAGCGCGTCCGAGCGCGCCACGTCCAGCGGCGTGCCACCGGACAGCGAGGACGCGGACAGCAGGCGGAAGTGCTCGCCCGGCGCCACGACGAACAGCGCCGCCACGCCCAGGAGCAGGTAGCCCGCGTGCGCGATGGAGGAGTACGCCAGCATGCGCTTCACGTTGCGCTGCGGAATCGCCATCAGGTTGCCGGCCACCATCGTGAGCAGCGCCAGCGTGGCGAAGAGCATCAGCGGCAGCTTGGGGTCCATGTCCTTGCCCACCGTGACGAACACGCGGACCAGCGACGCGAACGCCGCCGCCTTCACGCCCGCGCTCATGAGCGCCGTCACCGGGGTGGGAGCGCCCTCGTACACGTCCGGCGTCCACATGTGGAACGGCACGGCCGCCACCTTGAACGCGAAGCCCGCGGCGATGAGCACCGCGCCCACGTAGACGAGCGCCGGGGACGTGGACAGCGCCTGCTGCAGCGGGCCCGCCATGTCGTTGAGCTTCGTCGTGCCCGTGGCTCCGTACAGCAGCGCCGTTCCGTACAGCAGGACGGCGGAGGAGAAGGCGCCCAGGATGAAGTACTTGAAGCCCGCCTCGCTGGGGCGCGTGCCGCGGCGCAGGTACGCCGTCAGCGCGTACGTCGCGATGGAGAGCACCTCGATGTTGACGAAGATGGTGATGAACTCCGACGACATCGCCAGCAGGCTCATGCCCGCGGAGGCGAAGAGCATCAGCGCGTAGAACTCACCGCGCTCCGCTCCGCGCTTGCGCAGGAAGCCCACCGCGCTCAGCGCCGCCAGCCCCAGGCCCACGCTCACCACCAGGGTGAGGAAGCTGGAGAAGGGGTCCAACACGCCGAAGCCGAGGAACACCTCCTGCGGCGGCTCGAACATCAGGCCCACGGCCACGGCGCCGCTGGCCAGCGCCGCCACGACGGTGAGCACCGCCTGGTAGCCGCGGGACGCCGTCGCGGAGAGGAACACCTCCGACAACAGCAGGACGCAGGCTGCCACCACCATGATGATGGCGGGCAGCATGGGGAGGAAATCCGCCAGGGTGAGATTTGGCAGGTTCATGGAGTCTTTCGGGGCCTACTCGCGAACGGCGAGCGGCGCGGCGGGAACGGAGGGGCGGGCCGCGGCGGCGGTGGAGGGCAGGGACATCACCTCCACGCGCAGCTGGTCGTCCTTCGCCTGGGTGGCGCCCGGAGCGCCCACGCTGGCGCGAGCCACGTAGCGGTCCGTGGACGGAGCGATGCGGTCCAGGAAGGGCTGCGGCATCAGGCCCATCACCGCCACCAGCACGATGAAGGGGGCCGTGGTGAGCATCTCGCGCAGGTTCATGTCGCGCAGGTGCTGGTTCTCCCGGTGCGTGATGCTGCCGAAGAACACCTTCTGCACCATCCACAGCATGTACGCCGCGCCCAGGATGACGCCCAGCGTGGCGAACGCGCCAAAGCCCAGGGGCAGGGTGCTCTTGAACGTGCCCATCAGCACCAGGAACTCGCCGATGAAGCCGTTGGTGCCCGGCACCGCCACCGACGAGAAGGTGATGATGACGAACGCCGCGGTGAACACCGGCATCACCTTGGCGATGCCGCCGTAGTCCGACATCAGGCGCGTGTGGCGACGCTCGTAGAGGAAGCCGAACAGGAGGAACAGCGCGCCCGTGGAGATGCCGTGGTTGAGCATCTGGTACGCGCTGCCCGTGGCGCCCTCACCGGTGACGGCGAGCAGGCCCAGCATGCAGTAGCCCAGGTGGCTGACGGACGAGTACGCGATGAGCTTCTTGATGTCCCGCTGCGCCAGGCACATCAGCGCGCCGTACACGATGCCGATGACAGCCAGCACCGCGAGGAACGGACGGGCCGCGTGCGCCGCCACGGGGAAGAGCGGGATCGCGAAGCGCCAGAAGCCGTAGGTGCCCATCTTCAGCATCACGCCGGCCAGAATCATGGAGCCCGCCACCGGCGCCTGCACGTGCGCGTCCGGCAACCAGGTGTGCACCGGCCACATGGGGACCTTGATGGCGAACGCCAGCGCGAACGCGGCGAACATCCACGGCCCGTAGGTTTGCAGCGTGGCGGCCAGCGGCGAGAGGCCCACGCACGAGCCCTCCGGGCCGTTGGTGCACGCGGCGAGCTGCTGATTGGCGGCGAGCAGGTTGTTGTAGAGCGTGCCGTAGTCGAACGAGCGCACACCCGGGCCGCCGCTCACGAAGTACACCGCCACGATGGCCACCAGCATCAGCAGCGAGCCGACCAGCGTGTAGAGGAAGAACTTCACCGCCGCCATGCGCCGGTCCTCGGCGCCCCACACGCCCACCAGCAGGTACATGGGGATGAGCATGGCTTCGAAGAAGATGTAGAAGAGCAGGACGTCCATCGACGCCAGCGCGCCCAGCATCGTCGTCTGGAGCACCAGCAGCGCCAGGTGGAACTCCTTGATGCGGTGGCTGATGTACGTGGTGGAGGCGAGCACCACCAGCGGCCCCAGGAACACCGTCAGCAGCAGCAGGCTCGCCGCGAGTCCGTCCAGGCCCAGGTGGTAGCTCATCCCGAACTGCTGGAACCACGGGACGCGGAACTCCATCTGGAACTCCGCGCCGGAAGGCTCGAAGCGGAGGTACGCCCAGACGCCGAACACCAGGTCCAGCAGCATGCCCACGAAGGTGATGGCGCGGACCTGTCCGTGCTCGGACGCGGGCAGCATCAGCACCAGCGCCGCGAACACGAGCGGCAGGTAGATGACGACGTTCAACAGGTGGGTGTCGAAGAAGCTCATGAAAGCACCTGCACGAGGGCGTAGACCGCGCCGCCCAGGATGGCGAGCGCCATGATGGCGGCGTAGGCCTGCGCGTCACCCGTCTGGAGCCGGCGCAGCCCGAGGCCCACCTTCTCCGTGACGTACGCGGTGCCGCGCACCAGCACCGTGTCGATGACGAGCGCGTCCACCACGCGGAAGAGGATGAAGGCCACGAACTTCACCGGCCGGATGAGGATGAACTCGTAGAGCTCATCCACGTAGAACTTGTTGAGCGCCGTGCGGCGCACCGCGCGGGCGAACGCCGGCACGGGCTGGCCCACTCGCGAGGGGAAGAACTTCAGGTAGGCGAACGCCGCGGCCGCGCCGCCCGCGAGCGCCCACATCCACGCGAAGGCGTAGTCCCCGAGGGTCGGCGTGCTGGTGTCCAGCTGCACCGTCTTGGCCACGCGGGCCACCGTCTCCGCCGGGCGCAGCACGGGGGACAGGAAGTTCTCGAACACCGGCTGCATCCCGCCGCCCACGCGGGGCATCAGGGGCAGGGCGTAGGCGAAGGTCACGAAGGCGAGGAACGCCAGGATGACCAGCGGCAGCGTCATGTGCCACGCGCTCTCGTGCGCGTGCGCCAGCTTCGCTTCCGGGGACCGCTTGCCCGTGAAGGTGAGCAGGTAGACGCGCGACATGTAGAACGCCGTGGACGCGGTGATGAGCAGGCCCATCACGTAGACGAAGGTGGAGACCCACTCCAGGCCGTGCAGGTGGTTGTGGTGCACGCCGTGGAAGATGGCGTCCTTGGAGAAGAAGCCGGACATGATGGGGAAGATGCCGGTGATGGCCAGCGTGGAGATGAGGAACGTGGCGTGCGTCCACTTCATCTCCTTCCACAGGCCGCCCAGCTTCTTGATGTCCGTCTCGTCCCCGTTGCCGTGCATCACGCTGCCGGCGCCCAGGAAGAGGCAGGCCTTGAAGAACGCGTGCGTCATCAGGTGCATCGCGGCGGCCCAGAAGACGCCCATGCCCACGCCCATGAACATGATGCCCAGCTGGGACACCGTGGAGTAGGCGAGCACCTTCTTGATGTCGTCCTGCGCGAAGGCGATGAGCGCCGCCAGCAGCGACGTGAGCGCGCCCACGATGGCGATGGTCGCCATGGCGGTGGGAGAGAGCACCAGGAGCGAGCTCATGCGGCAGAACAGGTACACGCCCGCGGTCACCATCGTGGCGGCGTGGATGAGCGCGGAGACCGGCGTCGGGCCGGCCATCGCGTCCGGCAGCCAGACGTAGAGCGGCAGCTGCGCGCTCTTGCCCGCGGCGCCCAGCAGGAACAGCAGCATGATGGACGTCATCACGCCACCGAAGGTGTAGCCCGCCAGCGGCCCGGACTCGATGGGCGTGGCCAGGGACACCGCGCCGCCCGTGCCTTCCGGCAGGGCCAGGGCCAGCTTCTCCAGGCCCTTGAAGGTGACGGGGCCCTTCTGGGAGATGCCCTGCTCGTAGCGAGCGCGCGACGTGGACGCCGCGTTGTAGTCCCGCGCGTCCGCCTGGCGGTTGAAGGCGCCCACCGTGAGGATGAGCAGGAACGTGGCGATGAGGAACGCGAAGTCACCGATGCGGTTGGTGACGAACGCCTTGCGGCCCGCCCACGCCTTCGCGCTGTCCGTGTACCAGAAGCCGATGAGCAGGTAGCTGGCCATGCCGACGCCCTCCCAGCCCACGAAGAGCAGGACCAGGTTGTCGGCCATCACCAGCGTGAGCATCGCGGCGACGAAGAGGTTCAGGTACGCGAAGAAGCGCCAGTACCCATCGTCGTGCTCCATGTAGCTGGTGGAGTACAGGTGGATGAGGAAGCCGACGCCCGTGATGATGAGCAGCAGGATGCCCGACAGGTGGTCCACCAGCAGGCCGAAGTTCACCCGGAAGTCACCGGCGGCGAACCACGTTCCGTAGTCGTGCGCGATGGCGTAGCGGATGGTGTCCCGCTCGATGCCGAACGGGTTGACCATGCTCACCACGCGCCCGCCGGCCGCGTCGCTGGTGGCCCAGAAGGCCAGCAGGCTCAGCACGAAGGCGCCGGCGATGGCGGAGCACGCCACCAGGTGCACGTTGGCCCGGCCCAGCCACTTGCCGAACACGCCGCACACGAACGCGCCCAGCAGCGGCAGCAGGATGATCAACCCCAGCGAGGGCGAAAACACCTCCGGGGGGATGGGTGCGGTTCTGAAGAACTCGACGAGGGATCCGTCCATGGGTGTGCTCAGGGGTGACGGGGCGTTAGTGCTTCATCGTCCGGATGTCGTCGACGTTCACGGACCCGCGACTGCGGAAGACCGCGATGACGATGGCCAGACCGATGGCCGCTTCCGCGGCCGCCACGGCGATGACGAAGAAGGCGGACACGTGCCCGGTGCCTTCGCCGTGCATGCGCGCGAAGGCCAGGAACGTCAGGTTGACCGCGTTGAGCATCAGCTCCACGCACATGAAGACGACCAGCGCGTTGGTGCGCACCAGCACGCCGAACATGCCCATGCAGAAGAGGGCCGCGGCCAGCAGGAGGTAGTAGGTGATGGGGACCATTGGGTTGTCCGGAAGGTCGCGAGGATCAGATGCGGGACTTGGCCACCACCACCGCGCCCACCATGGCCACCAGCAGGAGCAGGCTGACCGCTTCGAAGGGCAACAGCCAGGTGGTGAAGATGGTCTCGCCGATGGCCGCCATGGTGCCGAACGCCGCCTGGCCCCGCGCGTCCAGCTGCGCGGGCTGCGCGTTCAGCCGGCCCAGCGTCACGGCCAGCACGGCCAGCAGGCCCACCGCGGAGGCGCCACCCAGGAACCGCGTCGCCGTGGGCTTTCCGCGGTGCGGGGCGTCACCCAGGTTGAGCAGCATGATGACGAACAGGAAGAGCACCATGATGGCGCCCGCGTACACGAGCACCTGCACGGCGGCGACCGTGTGCGCCCAGAGCAGCACGTAGATGCCGGCCAGGAAGAAGAACGTCGACACCAGGGCCATGGCGGAGTTGATGGGGCTCCGCGCGGTGATGACCAGCCCCGCTGACAGCAGCGTCATGACGGCGAAGACGCCGAAGAGGACCAATTCGATGTTCAAGACCAGTCTCCGAAGGAACCCCAGGGGTGGTCACCGAACGGGCAGCGGTGCTCCCGTACGTGAGCCTCGAACTCGTCCCGGAACCGCATGAGGAAGGAGTGCGTGGGCAGCGCCGCCGCGTCACCCAGCGCGCAGATGGTGTTGCCCAGGCCGATGGGAGGGTAGGGCGCGATGGAGGAGGCGACGTTCGACAGCATGTCGATGTCGCTCAGCTCCGCGCGGCCTTCCTCGATCTTGCGCAGCAGGCGCGTCTGCCAGGGCGTGCCCTCGCGGCACGGGGTGCACTGGCCGCAGGACTCTTCCGCGTAGAAGCGGGCCACGCGCCAGAGGCTGCGCACCATGCAGGTGGCGTCGTCCATCACGATGACGCCGCCGGAGCCGGCCATCGTCTGCTTCATCTTCAGCGCCTCGAACTCCAGCGCCACGTCCAGTTCGTCCGCACCCAGCACCGGCGCCGAGGAACCACCCGGGATGACCGCCTTGACCTTGCGGCCCTTGGGCATGCCCTGGCCGTACTGGTCGTCGTGGATCAGCTCCAGGATGGTGGTGTGCATCCCCACCTCGTAGACGCCGGGGCGGTTCACGGAGCCGGACAGGCACACCAGGTGCGTGCCGCCGGACTTGTCCGTGCCCAGCTTCGCGTACCACTCCGCGCCCTTGGCGAGGATGGGGGGCACGCTGGCGAGCGTCTCCACGTTGTTCACCACCGTGGGGCTGCCGAACAGGCCCACCACCGCGGGGAAGGGGGGCTTCAGGCGGGGCCAGCCCTTCTTGCCTTCCAGGGACTCCAGCAGCGCCGTCTCCTCGCCGCAGATGTACGCGCCCGCGCCCCGGACCACGTAGCAGTCGAGCGCGAAGTCCTTGCCCATCATCGTCTTGCCGAAGATGCCGGCCTTGTAGGCCTCATCGATGGCGGCCTGGGTGCGCTCCGCCTGGAACTTGAACTCGCCGCGCAGGTACACGTAGCAGGTGTGCACGCCCAGCGCGTACGACGCGATGGCGATGCCCTCCAGCATCATGTGCGGGTCGTTCTCCAGGATGTAGCGGTCCTTGAAGGTGCCCGGCTCGGACTCGTCCCCGTTGACGGCCAGGTACTTGGGCTTGGGGCTGTCCTTGGGGACGAAGCTCCACTTCATGCCCGTGGGGAAGCCCGCGCCGCCGCGGCCGCGGAGGTTGGACTTCTTCACCTCGTCGATGATGGCGGCGGGCTCCATGGAGAGAGCGCGCTTGAGCCCGTCATAGCCACCGCGCGAGCGGTAGCTGTCCAGGGTCCAGGACTGGGGCTTGCCCCAGGCCGCCGAGATGACGGGTTCGACCGCCTTTGCCGTAGAGGCCATGGATGAACGTCCTAGGAAAGCGAGGGGGAGGAGGGGCGACTCACGACAGCCGGGCCAGGATGGCGTCCAGCTTCGCCTGGGTCAGGCGCTCGTGGTGATCCTCGTTGATCTGCAGGCAGGGCGCCGTGCCGCAGGACGCCAGGCACTCCGTCTCGCGCAGGGTGAACTTGTCGTTCGTCTCCCCGGCGGTGAGGCCCAGCTTCTGCTCCAGGTACGCGAGCATCTTCTCCGCGCCCCAGAGGGAGCAGGAGAGGTTCGTGCAGACGTCGATGACGTACTTGCCCGGCTTCTTGAGGTGGTACATCACGTAGAAGCTGGCGACCTCGTAGGCGCGCTCCGGCGTGACCTCCAGGTTCTTCGCCACCAGCCGCAGACCATCAGGAGGCAACCACCCCTTGAGGTCCTGCAGCAGGCGCAGCGCGGGAAGCATGCCGGCGCTTTTGCGATCAGAGGGGTAGTGCGAGAGGATTTCCGCGATCCCCGCGTCGAACTTCTTCTGCTCTTCAGGAGTGAACAGGGGCTCCGCCATGGCGGGCCGTACGTATTGCCGCAATGGCTTCGTTGTCAACATAAACCCTCGGCGGTAGACTGGGCCGCCCTCAGCAAATTACCGAGCGATTTCAACCCCTTGTTATGAGCCTGGACCCTGCGGACCAGCGGCAGCACCCTCGCATCCCCACCATCCTCCGGGTGGACTACGCCCATGGGCGCCCGGTCCGGGACGTGACGGAAAACCTCTCCACCGGAGGGTTCTTCGTCCAGACCGAGCAGCTCTTCGCGGTGGGGGACGAGCTGCGGCTTGCTCTTTCTTTCCCGGGACTGCTGGATCCGGTAGAAGTCGCCGGGACGGTGGCGTGGGTGCGCCTGGCCGCGCCCGATCAGCCGGGCGGCGTGGGCATCCGTGTGGAGAGCGAGCAGGACCGGCGGCGACTGGGTGACATCTTGAGTGCGGCGGGACCCAACGACAACGCGGTGACCCCCTCTGAGCAGGACGGGTTCCGTGTGCTCATCGTCGAGGACAACCCGCACATCATCGAGATGTACAGCTACGTGCTGAAGAAGCTCGCGAGCAACGACCTGCACGGGAAGGTGCCGCTGGAGGTCCACTTCGCCCCGGACGGCCACCACGCCCTGCTGCGGCTGCGCGAGGACCGCTTCAGCCTGGTGATGCTGGACCTCTACATGCCGGTGATGGACGGCTTCGCCCTGGTGGAGCGCATCCGGGAGGAAGAGGAGCTCAAGGGCATCCCGGTCATCGCGATCTCCGCGGGTGGCAAGGAGGCCCAGGACCGGGCGATGCAGCTGGGGGTGGATATCTACCTGCGCAAGCCCGTGCGGTTCGTGGAAGTGCTGGAGACGGTGAAGCAGCTCCTGCGCATCCGGTAGGACCCGGGTGATTCCCCAGGCGCTTCTTCGTCGCACCAGACGTTGAAGCGCCGGGCGGGTGCCGCGTAGAGTCCGCGCACCCATGACGAAGCCCGCCATCCATCGTGACACCGTCAGTGGAGAGGCGCTGCTCATCCTGCAGAATCTGCGGGAGAACGGCCGCCTGGGACGCTCGAACAAGCTGGCCGACGTGAAGGCCGCCCTCGAACCGTCCGTTTCGCTGGAGTTCGACAACTACTTCTTCTTCCTGCGCAAGTTCCACTACATCGCCATGGACCGCGAGGCCCAGCTGAAGCTCACCGAAACGGGTGAGCGGGTGGTGGAGGGGGACCTGCAGGACCGGTTCGCGTCAGAGGTCGACGACTTCTTCGCGGATCAGCTCCTGCCGGCGGAGGACGCCACGCACATCGGCCGTCCGCTGGACGAGGACGAACCGATGAACGTCCCGCCGCCGCCGCCGGAGCTGCTCCTGGACGAGGCGGAGGTGGATCCGTCCTCCTCGGCCGGGGCCTCCTCCCAGTCCCAGGTGGGGCCGCCGCCGGTGCCGCCGTCGCGCACGCACCGCGTGGCCATGCCGGCGTTGGACCTGGCGCAGGCCGCCACCCAGATGCAGCCCGCGCAGCCGCCGCCCATCGCGACGCCGCAGCCCCAGCCGGCGTTCCGCCAGGACGGCCCGGCGGAAGGGCGCCGGGAGACCTTCATCGGGTCGCCGCCGGCGCCCGCGTCCCAGCCCGTTGTCGTGACCGCGCCGGTTCCCAGCGCGTCCCAACCGCTCATCATCACCCCTCCGCTCGCCGCCGCGGCCGCCGCGAAGGGCACCAGCGACCTGGACCTGCGCTACCAGAAGTTCGACCCCATTGGCACGGGGCCGCTGGGGACGGTCTTCAAGGGCCGCTACAACGCCCTGGGGCTGGACATCTGCATCAAGGAGCTGAAGGACATCTTCGGCTACTTCTCCTTCCTGCAGCGCGGTGAGGTGCTCAAGCGCCTGAAGAAGGAGCTGTGCGCGCAGGCGCAGGTTCGCCACCCGGGCGTGGTGCAGATCCTCGACCAGAACGTGGACTCGGCGCGGCCCTACTTCGTGGTGGAGCTGATGCGCGGCAGCCTGAAGGAGAAGCTGGAGGCGGCTGGCGGCAAGGGCATTGACGTGCAGCACGCGCTGCGCACCTTCCTGCAGCTGGCGTACGGCTTGAAGGCCGCGCACGCCGCGGGGCTCACCCACCACAACATCAAGCCGGAGAACGTCCTCTTCGACGCGTACGGCAACGCGAAGCTCTCCGACTTCGGCATGAGCCGCGTGGTGGAGGTGGACGCGACGAAGGGCATGCCCCAGGTGTTCGTGGGCACGGGCGGCATGGTCTACATGGCGCCGGAGCTGATGAACAAGGGCGTCCAGGAGGCGGGTCCCGCCGCGGACGTGTACGCCCTGGGCATCCTGCTCTACGAGATGTTCACCGGTCAGATTCCGGGCCGCCGCTCGCCGCTGCCGTCGGAGGTGAACCCGGAGGCGCCCAGCGGGTTGGATCAGCTCTTCGACAAGGCCACGCAGGACCGGCGCGAGCAGCGCTACCCGGACGTGGACGCGATGCTGGCGGACTTCTACAAGGCCTTCCCGGAGCGCGAGTACCTGGATCGCGGCTCGCTCGTCCTGTCGTCGGATCCGCAGGAGTAGCCGTCGGCCGGGCAGGCGGGCCTCCTCGCGAGGCTCGCCCGTCCCCGCATGGACCTGTCAGAGTGCGGTGCGTCATGCACACGCGCCCCTCTGACAGCGTCCTCCTCACCGTCACCGGAAGGGACGGCCCCGACACCACCGTCCGCCTCACCGGCCTGCTCGCGCAAGCGGGCGCGGAGCTGCTCGACGTGGAGCAGGTGGTGGTGCAGGGCCTGCTCACCCTGGCCCTGTGGGTGCGTCTGCCAGGCGGAGAGTCCCTCCAGGCGCTCCCTGAGCTGGCCCGGGAGCTGGGCGTCACGGTGGACGTCCGCGCGGTGCCTCCGGCCGTCACGTCTCCAGCGCCGGGGCCAGAGCCGCTGCGCTACGTCGTCACCGCGGTGGGCAAGGCGCTGGGCGTGCACGACGTGCATGCGCTGACGCAGAAGTTGGTGGCGGGGAACGCGCGCGTGGAGCGCATCACCCGGCTGAGCGAGACGCCGCTCGCGGCGGTGGAGCTCCACGTCACGCTGCCGCCGGATGCCGACACGTCAGCGCTCAAGCGCGCGCTGCTGGAGCTGTCCATGGCGAGCCCCACCTTCGATGTCGCCCTCCAGCGCGAGAGCCTCTACCGGCGCGGCAAGCGGATGGTGGTGATGGACATGGACTCCACGCTCATCCGCATCGAGGTCATCGACGAACTGGCGCGTGCCTACGGCGTCCACGCGAAGGTGGCCGCCATCACCGAGCGCGCGATGCACGGGGAGATGGACTACGACGAGTCCCTGCGTCAGCGCGTGGCGCTGCTCGCCGGGCTGGACGCTCGCGTGCTGCACGAGCTGGCCGCGAACCTGCCGCTCACGGAAGGCGCGGAGACGCTCATCCGCGTGCTCCGTCGCCTGGGCTACCGCACCGCGGTCATCAGCGGCGGCTTCTCCGTGGCGGCGGAAGCGCTGCAGAAGCGGCTGGGCATCGACTTCGCGTACTCCAACGTGCTGGAGGTCCAGGACGGGAAGCTCACCGGCCGCACCCTGGGCACCATCGTCAACGCGCGCCGCAAGGCGGAGCTGCTGGAGACGCTGGCGAAGCAGGAAGGCATCCTGCTGGAGCAGGTCATCGCCGTGGGTGACGGGGCCAATGACCTGCTGATGCTGGAGAAGGCGGGGCTGGGCATCGCCTTCCGAGCCAAGCCGAAGCTGCGCGAGGCCGCCGACACGTCCATCTCCGCCGGCGGGCTGGACACCATCCTCACGCTGCTGGGGCTCACCGCGCGCGAGCTGCGCGAGGTGGGCTGAAACAAGCCAGGGTCAGAGGCGCATGCGCGCGGCCAGCTCGCGCTGCTGCACTGCGCCCTTCTCGAAGACGAGCTCCAGCAGGGCGCGGAGGATCTTCGAGCTCTTCTCCTGGTTCTGCTGCACCGTCTGCAGGCGGGCCAGGTCCTCCTCCGTCCACTCGGAGGTGGGCGAGCCGCCCGCGAGGATTTCATCCAGGATGTCCGAGGCGCTGGAGCCCGGGTTCGCGGCGGCGCGGCGTTCGGGTCGACGATGTCGCTGATGCGCTTCACGACCGTCTTGCCGCTCATGTCCACGACCTTGAACTCCTCCTCCTCCGGGAGTTCGCCCGCGTCCTGCTGCTTGTTCGAGTCGGGCTTGAAGCGCTTCTTCTCCACCGGCTCCTGGCCGCGGTAGTGGCGCAGGATGGCGTGCTCGATTTCACGGTCGCCCGCCACCATGGGGACCACGCGGGCGCGGCTGCGCGCCGCGACCTGGTCCAACGTGGCCAGGTCCGTGGGGTCGGACATCGCCAGCACCAGCGTCTTCCCGTTGTCCTTGAGCTGCACGGGGAAGACGCCCTTTTGCTCGGCGAGCCCCACCTCCACGCGGGCGAGCGCCGCCGCGTCCTTGGTCAGGTTGCCCAGCTGCACGCGCGGCATTCCCAGGCCCTGGCAGATGGCCTGGGTGATGGTCTCCTCGGACGCCAGCCCCAGGTCCGCGATGACGCGCGACACGCGTCCGCCCCACTGGTCCAGTGAGGCGAGCGCGCTGCGTAGCTGCAACTCGTCGATGACGCGCGCCTTGACGAGGATGTCCGCGATGCGATTCCGGGAAGGGGGAGCCATGGGGTGGGGATTCTAGCGTCTGATGGCGCGGACGCTCAGTCCACGTCAATGAACCTGCCTTGAAGGCAGGGGAACATGGCTTGAAGGCAAGGAGGCTGGACCATGCAACCGTTCGCGGACGCCGCCACCCAGATGTGCCCGTACTGCGGCGAAGAGGTCGAAGTGGACGTGGACTCGCTGGGCGCCTCCTCCGAGTCCTACGTGGAGGACTGCCCCGTCTGCTGCCGCCCCTGGCAGGTGCACGTCACCCGGGGCGAGGACGGCGCCGCCGTCACGTTGGGCCGCGACGACGACTGAGCCTGGCCCCCCGCCAGGAGGGCAGGCAGGCGGGTACGAAGGCCTTTCGCGGGGGCTCCAGGACGTGCGGGGCCGTTCCTTGACACGTCCCGAAGCATGGTTCTCTTGAGTCTTGTGAGGCGCTGCCGGGCGCTCCTGGAAACAGGGTCCCGGCCACCCACTTCAACAACGACCGTGAACCCGCACGACGTGCGTCCCCAGGGACGTCACGAACAGGAGACGACCATGCTGAACGCTCGCTATCCCTTCAACAACGCCGCTGTCACCCACCCGCTGCTGCGCGACTTCGACTTCATCTTCCGCGAGCTGGCCTCGCCGGGCGTCCGCGAGGACGCCGAGCGCACCGTCACGCCCGCGGCGGACATCCTGGAGGCCGAGTCCGGCATCACGCTGCGCGTGGACCTGCCGGGCCATGACGCCAAGGCCATCCAGGTGAAGGTGGAGGACGGCGTGCTGACCGTGCGCTCCGAGCGCAAGGCCGAAGCCGTGCCGGAGGGCAGCGCCCTGCGGCGCCAGGAGCGCGCCTCGGGTGTGTACGCGCGCCAGTTCCGCCTGCCGGAGACGGTGGACGCGACCCGCGTGGAGGCCCGCTACGACAATGGCGTGCTCACCCTCACCCTGCCGCGTCGCGAGGAGACCAAGCCCCGCGTCGTCGAGGTGAAGGTCCAGGGTTGATGCGCGTGCATCAACACCCCATCAGGGAGGCCGCTGCCCTCGCTGTCGCGAGGCGCGGCGACTCCCGCAAGCATCGTTGCGACCCGAGGGCTTCCGCGGTGGCCGGCGGAAGCCCCCGTCCCATCACTTGCGAGCAGCGCTGGTGTTGAGCGCCAGCGGCACCCGGAACAGCTCCATCACCTGAGTCACGTCCAGCGGCTTGGCCAGGCACGCCACCGCGCCGGCCTGCTTGGACTGCTCCACGACGTCGGGCGTGTGCATGCTCGTCATGGTGATGAGACGCACGCCTTCCATCTGCTTGCGCGCGCGGATGCGCTTGCAGACCTCGATGCCGTCGATGTCCGGCATGTTGAGGTCGATGATCATCCCGTGCGGCTTCTGCTCCGACACCAGCAGCAGCGCCTCCACGCCGCTCGTGGTCGTCTGAAGCTCCACCTGGTTCGCGTGCGGCTTGAACGCGCGCTTGATGGCGTCCAGCACCGGGCGCTCGTCGTCCACGACCAGCAGGCGCACCGTGCTGCTACCCAGCTCCTCGGGCACGGGCATCTGGTGGGTGACCAGGAAGGTGCGCAGGTCCGTCGAACGCACCCGGCGGTGGCCACCCGGAGTCCGGAAGGCCATCAGGATGCCGCGGTCAATCCACTTGCTCACCGTCGACGGGTCCACCTGAAGCAACCGACTGATGTCGTGCGTCGTGTAGAGCTGGTCCGTCATCGCCGTACTCCCCTCGGACTGCATCGTTCCACTAGCCATGGAAATAAACACCTACCTTGAATGCGGGGTTTGATCAACCCACCCTACGACGTGCTGCGTTTATCTGTGCTTCTCATCAGACCCACGGCGTCATCCCAACGGCCACTGGCACGGAGGCACAGCTCCACAAGCTCACGGGCGGCTCCGTGACCGCCCACGTTCGTCGTAACGAAGTCTGCTTCCTGGCGCACCTCTGGAACAGCATCCGCCGGACAGGCGGACAGCCCTGAGAGTGACATGGGGTCCAGGTCGTTCAGGTCGTCTCCCATATACGCGCACTGATTCGCGGGTATCTGGAGTTGGGCGAGCAATTCAAGGAAGGCGGGACCCTTCTCCTTGCGGCCCTGGAAGATGGCGGCGAGGCCCAATTCTCGGCCTCGCGCCTCGACGATGCGGGACGTGCGCGCGGTGAGGATGGCGGCGGGCAGGCCCACCAGCCGGGCCATGACGAGCGCATGGCCATCCTTCACGTTGAAGCGCTTCATCACTTCGCCGTTGTCGCCGTAATACAGCGCGCCGTCGGTGAGGACGCCATCCACGTCGAACACGAGCAGTCGCACGCGCGACGCACGGGACGTCAGCTCTTCCTTGCCCGGCTTGGAAGGCGCTTCCGTCTGCATGGCCTCCTCACCTTTCGCATGCATCAACTGGCTTCGTGACCCAGCGCGCGGCGGATGCTGAGTACATCTCGTAGCACGTCCTCGAACATCTGTGGATTGAGCGAGCACGGACCGTCACACAGGGCACGGTCGGGGTCTTCGTGGACTTCTGTGAATAAAGCGTCAATCCCGGCGGCGGCGGCGCTGCGGGCGAGCAGCGAGACGAACCGGCGCTCGCCGCCTGTCTTTCCGTCGCTGGAGCTGGGGAGCTGGACGGCGTGGGTGGCGTCCATGCAGACCACGAGGCCGGCCTCGCGCATCTGGGCGAAGCCGCGCATGTCCACGACGAGGTTGTTGTAGCCGAAGGAGGAACCGCGCTCGGTGACGAGCACGTTGGGGTTGCCCGCCTCCACTGCTTTCTTCGCCGAGTGGACGATGTCCTTGGGGGCCACGAACTGTCCCTTCTTCAAGTTCACCCCCTTGCCCGAGCGGGCCACCGCCTCCACGAGGTCCGTCTGCCGACAGAGGAAGGCGGGTATCTGGATGATATCCACGACTTCAGCGGCAGGCCCGACGTGGCTGGTTTCATGGACGTCCGTGAGAACGGGCACTCCCACCTCCCGACGGACGCGGTCCAGGATTCTCAGACCTTCCTTCAAACCCGGACCGCGGAAGGACTTCCCGCTGGTCCGGTTGGCTTTGTCATAGGAACATTTGAAGGCATACGGAACGCCCAGCCGGGACGTGATGCCCTTGAGCAGGTGGGCGTGTCTCAGGGCCATCTCCTCGGACTCGATGCTGTCCGGGCCGGCGATGACGAAGAGGCGCTGGCCGGGGCCGACCTTGTGGCCGCACAGCTCGATGGAGGGGGTGTTGCTCATGAGCGCACCGGGGGCTGTCTCTTGTACACATCTCCGAGCCCACGAGACGCTCATGAA
>NZ_RAWR01000180.1:0-22480 GCF_003986945.1 Corallococcus sp. AB018
CGCAACGTGCTTGACGCTCTCACTGCGTCCCTTGAAGCCCATCTCCACGGCGCTCCCGCACCATCGCTGCTGCCCGGAACCTGAATCCAGCTCACGCTCGCGGTCGCCCAGCCCCCTGAACGCTTACCTCCGAGGTACTTGCACCGAGATAGGGACAAGCTCTACTCGGAGGGTGTTCGCCACGCTTACCCATTTGGGGATTCGCGAGGTGCCGAGTGCAGCACGGTGTCCGTGGCAGAATCCCTATGCGGAGAGAGTCATCGGCTCGATACGTAGGGAGTCGCTGGACCATGTCGTCGTCCTGAACGAAGCCCACTCTCGGCGCCTGCTGCGCGAGTACCAGCGCTACTACAATGCGAGCCGGACGCACCTGTCGCTCGGGAAAGATGCGCCCGAGACGCGTGAGGTGCAGGGCCCGGAGCACGGAGCCAAGGTGATAGAGCTACGGGAAGTCTTCGGGCTCCACCACCGGTACGAGCGCCGCGCTGCGTAGAGTCTCGGTCCTTCCAAGAACACCCTCGTAGACCCGCGCGTGCTGCACCAGGCTACCTGCGTTCGCAGGAGGGGCGGGGAGTGCCCACACGCAGGTAGCGCGAGGTGTTGAGGCGTCTGCGCCGGGCGTAATTCCGACCTCTGTCAAGCGGAAGGGAGGACCCAGCGGCTCGTCATGCGAATCGCTCACGTCATGACGCGCGTTTTGACGCACTCATGACGCAGCGACTGAATTTTGGGTAGGCACACCGCGTGAACGGCGGCGCCGAGCGCGAGCTCCCAGCTCGGAACAGCAAGGCCGGCCATGGGGACGTGCCCCACGACCGGCCTTGCTCCTCGGCGTGTCGACGCGGTCCTACCGCAGGGGCACGCGCTTGAGCCTGAAGGGCGAGGGGCTCTCGCTCATCGTGAAGTAGCTCGCGCCGTTGGCCTCGTACTCGATCGCCTCACCCTGGCCCTCGGAGGTGTCGGTCAGCGTGACGGGCGTCGCGAAGACGGCCGACTCGAAGCCAAGTCCCGGCGTCGCACGGAACTCGTAGACAGTGCGGTAGGTGCGAAGGAGGAAGCGATCCGCGCATGGGTGGATCGCCGCCGCGGTCGCGGCCGAGAAGTTGTCGTCTCCGTTCAGCGGCAGCTGGATCGTGTGGACGTGGATCAGCGTGGCCTGCACGCCCGGCGTCAGCGGCTGGGGGAACTTGTACACGCCGCTCTGCCCCGTGCCCCCGTTCTTGGTGACGACGTAGATGTCCCCGGTGGTGGGGTGCACCATCAGCGACTCCGCGTCCTTCGCGCCGTCCGGATAGACGAACGGGAAGGCCTCGGCGACGAGCCCCCCCGAGGTCTGGCCGTTGGCGAGATCCGGCTCGGGCACGCGGTAGATCGTGAACGACGTGGGGCTGCCACCCGGAGGGAAGTTGGCGCTCCACTTCCCGATGTCACCGATGAAGATGCACGAGCCGCTCGGGCAGGGCCCGGTTGCGAGGTCCTCCCAGTCGGCCGGCGTCACGTTGGTCACGTTGAACGTGCCGATCGTGCTCGCGTTGAGGGTGTTGATCGCGACGATCGCGGTGGTGTCCTCGTTGTGCACGTAGAGCGCGTTGCCGACCACGCGGCTCGCGGCCAGGCCCGAGGGCTCCACGATTTCCGGCGCGGTCACGGTGCCCTGGAGCGTGAAGGTGCTCGCGTACGTGTCGCCGACCATGCAACTGGGGGCGTTGGCGGCGCGCAGGACGATCACGTGCGCGGTGTTGGTCTGCACGAACGCGGAGCTGCCGGAGAGGCCCGTCTGGAGGCCCGGCGCGGTGAGCGACCGGTAGGCCGCATTGAAGAGCAGTCCATTGGTGTGACCCAGGCACGCGTCGAAGGCCTCGGTGAAGCCGAGCGGCGGCTCGATGCCGGTGGCAGGGCAGGTGGCGTCCGGCCAGACCTGTGAGCCGTACCAGACGGCGAGGCCACCCGCGCTGCCGGTCACCACGTCGGGCACGGTGAACGACGCGGAGTCGCCGTTCTTCTGGCCTGCGTGCACGTCGATTGGCTGGATCGGATCGACGCCGCTGAAGGCCTCCACGCTCCCCGCCATGTGGGTGGTCGCGTCCAGTCCGAACGCGTAGCTCGCGGGCTCGGAGGCGCCCGCGACGCGGTAGAAGATCCAGGTGCGGATGGCCCAGGCGCTCTGCTCCGAGCGCAGGAACGTCCAGCCGGCGGGCGGCGTGACGGTCGCGGAGATGTTGTTGCGCACGGTCACCCGCGCGATGAGCGCGTCGTTGGCCTCGGTCCCCGACGGCTTGGGGATCGACAGCGAAGCGATCGACAGGCCGCTGTGGCGTGAGCTCCCACGCAACGCGACCCCCGAGGACGGTGCGACCTCGGCGCGGCGAAGGGCGACGACCTGCGCGACGTTGGTCTCGGCGAACGTCGAGCTCCCGTTGAACGGTCCCTGGATGCCGGCACCGGCGAGGGGCATGAAGGCGGCGTTGAAGACGAGGCCCTGGGACGAGGACACCAAGCAGGTGTCGTAGGTCTCGGCGAAGCCCACGGGGGGCTCGATCGCCGGGGTCGGACACGCGGCGCCGGTCCACGCCTGCGCGCCGAACCAGACGGCAGCCCCGCCCGCGGTCGAGGTGCTCAGCTGCGGCGTCGTGAAGGCCGTCGAGCCGCTGTTGCTCTTGCCGGCGTGCGTGTCGATCGGGTTGGCCGGATTGACGCCGGCATACGCCACGAGGTTGCCGACGAGGTTGCTCGCGATGGAACTCTGGAACGTGTGGCTCGCGGGCTCGCTGGCGGTGGCGACGCGGACGAAGACCCAGCCGCGGATGCTCCAGGTGCTCATGTCGGTGCGCACCAGCGTCCAACCCGCAGGCGGGGTGAGCTCGGCGCCGATCTGGTTCCGGTTCGCAAGGTGCGCCAGCAGCACGTTACCGGCGGCGACGCCCGTAGGGGTCGAGAGGGTCAGGCTGGTGACCGTCTTGCCGCTCGCGTGCGTGGTGCCGACGAGGGTGATCTCCCCGGTGGCCGGCGGCTGGAGGGGACGCAGCACCACCGCGTGCGTGATGTTGGTGTTGGGGAGCGTGGAGCTGCCGGTGAAGGCGGGCTGGGCACCTGCGGCCCCGAGCTCCGAGGTGGCGGCGCTGTGCAGCACGCCGAGCGACGACGAGACGAGGCAGGTGTCGAGCTGCTCGGTGAAGCCCGTCGGAGGGGTGTGGACCGCGGGGCACGCGGCGCCTCCCCAGACCTGGGCCGAGAACCACACTGCGAGGCCGTTCGCGGACGACGTGGTGGCGACGGGCAGCGCGAGGCTCGCGCTGTTGCCATTCTTCTGGCCCACGTGCACGTCGATCGGCTGGAGCGGATCCGCGCCCGACACCGCGACCAGGGTGGCCGCCATGGAGCTGGCGAGGTCGAGGGTGAAGGTGTGACTGCTCGGCTCGGCCGCGCTGGCCACGCGGAGGAAGAGCCAGGACTTGATGGCCGAGGCGCTCTGCTCGGAGCGCAGCAGCGTCCAGCCAGCGGGTGGGGTGGCGACGGCGGTGACGGCCTCGCGATTGCTCAGCTGCATCACCAGCACATCTCCGGCGGCCGTACCGACGGGGGTGGGGATGGAGAGGGTGGTGGTGGCCAGGCCGCTCGCGCTGGTGGTTCCTCGCACGGAGAGCGTGGAGAGGCCCTGGGCCGTCGTCGCATCCTGTACGTCGTCGGGCTGCGCGAGCTCAGTCGTTCCACAGGCGGCCATCAGTAGGGCGGCCGCGAGCCACAGACTTCGGAATGGGGTCATGGGGTTTCGATCGGGTGTCGACTCACCGGACTGGAGGTCCAGGAATCGGCCATGTGAAGGACCCCGAAGTGCGAAGCGCAATCGACTGTCATGACACGGGAAAGCTGCCGTGAAATGGTTGGGATCGTCGGGTGTCATCGAAAGAAGGTGGCAGTCCTGTCCATGCGGTCACGCGGAGTACTTGGAGAACGCGAAGCCCAAAGATATCTGCGCACGGTGCAAGGGCCGAAGGGCGGTCGGCACCCCGAGGGGTGGGCCTCCAGGCAAGCCTCGTGACCGTGGCTGTGACCGGCTCGTGACGTCAGCAGAACGGTGCTGACATCCTGTGATCTGGAGCGTGCCTGGAACTGTGGGCTTCGTCGAGCTCGTGGGGCACGAGGCCCTTGGAGGCCCTGCTCTTCGGGCGTCCGACCAAGAGGGAGTCGATTGGGGTGTGCTGTGTTCGTGGCCGCTGCGTGATGTTTGAGTTGCTCTGCGTCAGCAGAGCCGATCTCAGAATTGGCGCATGAGGATGAGAGCGCAGGCGAGGTGGAGAAACCCGAGGAAGTTCTCGGCTTTCACCTCGTAGCGGGTGACGAGGCGCCGGAAGAAGCGGAGCCAGGCGAAGTAGCGTTCCACCTTCCAGTATCGCTCGTAGCGCCGCGGCTCGCGCCCGTCCTGGGGGGCCTTGCGCTTGCGGCCCCTGCGGTGTGGGGCAATCACTTTCACGCCACGCTCGTCCCAGACTCGCTCGTCGAGTTCGCTCACACCTGCCGCCAGGTATCGAACCGCTGCGGAAACCCATCAGACTTCAGCGGGTTGTCTCGCTCAATTTGGAGATTGGCTCTCCGCTGCCCACCTGGGTAAGCGCGACGCTTCCCGGAGGAGGCCCTTCCTCCGGGGTTGCCTGGCGCGGGGCGCCTTGGGACTGAGAGGCGTTGGATGCGCCACGCACCAGCGGGACCGCCGAAGCACCACGAACTCGCAGGAGGGTGGGCATTGTGCGGAGTCTTGGCGCTCTCGGAGGCTCTTGGGGCGCTCCGGACCGGAGTGCCGTCCACCTCGCGTGGCAGGCAAACACCCCCCGTGAAACGGTGGCGGAGGCGGCTGATCCGAGGCTTCCGACGGGCCTTCACTTTGAGTGCTGACTGGGAGGGCTTCTCCCGACCTTGCGCCGCCCCCTTGGGGACCAGCAAAGCAGGTAAGAGACGCAACCAGAAAGCAGAGAGAGACGCCTTCCCAGAAACCTCAGAGCGGAAAGAGCGGGTCACCGGGGGAATATTGTTAACCACCGCCCCAAAAGTTAACAGCACTTGTTAACCACTCTCGGCCTCTCTCTCCCCAAAACGGGCGAAAGAGCACTCCAGAGAGCCCAGTTGGTGGCGGAGAAGAGGGGGTCTCTTGCTCTGCGGGGTAGAGAGTCGAGAGCGCCCTCTTCAGCACCGCGAGCCAAAATCCCTTGGGATTCAGCGGCTTAAGCACGAAGGCCCCGCGATGTCATCGCGAGGCCCGTGTTAAACAAAAAGGGCCCTACCAGTTGGTAGGGCCCTTCAAGTAGCTCCCCGACTGAAGCCCTGTGCGAACTCGTTCTCGGCGTTTCTCTGAGAGGACTCAAAATCTCTGAGGAACAGGAAGCCGAGTAATATTCAGTGGTTCCAATGAGAGGGCTGGGGGCCCCCTTCAATCGGGGACCGATTGAAGGTCCGCAAACTTCACTTCGTATGTGCCCGGATGTCATGGCGAAGGGCCGCTGTCAGCTTTCCGCCCGCGGTTGTTGATGTGGGTGAAAGTCGCATGATTTGGAGGAGGGGGCTCACGGCTTTCATGCCGTACGCGACACCACTAGGCAGTGCCAAGGGGCGTTTGTGCCTCGCGCATCCGCTCCCGCGGGTCCTCCACCAATGCATGGCTGGACGCGATGCCGCGGTCCTGCTTCGTCCCTACTTGGGTCGGATCCGCAGAAGGGGCAGGGTGCGCTCCTTCCAACATCCAGGAGAGGAGCGACGCATATTGACTGCCCACCTGTTCAGGGCTAGGCCTTAGATCAATCTTGCAAGCCTAGGAGTCGTTCGATGGACGTCGACGAAATGAGCCAACAAATTGAGGCAGAGGAAGCGCGCCTCCGGGAACTGCTGAAGGAGATGGGGGCGTTGGTGCCTAGCATTGTCGCAGCAGTTTCTGCGGAGGTCGTGGAGTGGTCTGGGGTGGCTGCAAAGAATGCTGCCGAGGGGCACTTCACGAGCAACCCGAAGCGGCATGCAGAACTCGCGGCCAAATTGCCAAAGTTGAAGCAGGCCGTTGATGCTACGTTGGCGCGACTGCCCTCGCTCGTTGAACAAGAGTTGAATCGCCTCGGGTCATGGGCGCACACGAGCAAGGAGGCATTGAATGGCCTGCCGTGGACCGTGACCGAGGAGACCGGTCAAACGTGGTGGAAGGTTGCAAGGACAACGTATGGCTTCATCGCTCAACCACTTGCCGAACACGGATTTGTAGGCGGCCGTGGTCGGGGGGACTATGATTTATGGTCGCCTGACAGTTCCCACCCTGGTCGCTACACATTTGGGTTCGGCGGCGAGCTGAAGACGATGCCGGAAAGGGTCCGCGTAGCATTGAAGCCATACAAGGAGCGCTGGGCGGAGGCTCGACAAAAGCAACATGCGGTAGCGGTCCTTGAGAAAGAAAGGGCCAAGCTAGCCTTCAATAACACATGGGGGAAATAAGTGCGGGCGGGGCCGGAGTTCGTTGGCCTCGCGCGCTCGCCTTGACGCACTACTGAGTCTGGCGTTGGCGTGACACTGCGACTGAGTTGGGGTAGGCACAGCCCTCAGTTGGCCCATTCAGTGACTGGTGAGATAGGCGACCTTGCGTGAGGGAATACGATGCTTGAAGAGACGCGCCGACTGCTGACCGCAAACGGGTTCACTGAAGACTCGCCTGGACTCCTGAGCCACTCACTGGCCCACTTCACACGCCCCACTGCCAATGGGGCCTTCAAAATCGCAGCGTCGTGGTCTGCCGTGATTGTAGAGCACGTCGAGTTGGGCCTGGAGTTGAGCAGGCAGCAACCGTGTATTGGCACAATCCATAGAGCGTTTTCGGTTAAATCCTTCACCAAGGCGCTTTCATCCATTTTGGCCGAGCTGGAGCATTTGGCGTCAAACCCCGACCTGTTGAAATGTCCTGAGTGCGGGGAGCGCTACGTGCATCTGAAGGAGCCCACAGGCATGAAGAAGTTCAAGCCATTCCTGTCGTGCGGCGGAATGCGCGTCGTTCGGAGGAGCTCCGAGGGGATGCGATACAAGGATATTGCCTGCCGTGGCATTTCCAGGAAAATACCCGCGCTTAAGGAGTATCGCTGAACGGGGGGGGCGGCGTCGGTGTCTCGCCCGGCATCAAGGCTCCAGCACAGGGGGACTTTGCAGCGACCGAGTTCTTGAGCTGCACAACGGAGGATCAGGGGAGCTGTGGCCGCCCTGGGCCTGCGTCCCCCCACGTTCGCCGCTGACGACTACCTCTCCAGGGTGATTGCCCCTGGCCGCGTGCCCGACGCCAACTGCTCTCGGAGGAGGCCGTCCATGCGGATGCGGTTGGCGCGGGACGTGGAGTAGGAGGCCGACGGCCGGCGGGAGCTGACGGTGGAGGTATCCGTCCACGAGAGGCGGGGTGGGGTTGCTGAGCTCCAGTCCGCAGGCGCTGAGTGTCGCCTACGAAGGTTTCTGGGACGGCGGGCCTCAACCGCCTGGGCAGCGGCACGGCCGTGATGCGGATGACGGCTCCCGGGCTGTACCCGTGGGGCGGTGCGTCGCGCGTGCCTGGCGTGCCGGGGCTGGCTCGTATCCGAAACCTCCGCGGGTGGCCTTGGGCCAGACACGCCTTAGCCCAGGGCCTGGCTCGGTCCGGCACTGCCGCCGCTACCGCCACCAGCCGACGAACCCTGGTGTGGAGTGGGGCGTAGGGCGCGCCCGAACTTGGCTCCCATGCGGTGCCCGTGGGCGTTCCGAGGATGAATAAACCTCAGCAGCTCTCGGTCAGATGGCGAACTGGCAAGCAGGCGCAGTGACGCAGACCCTCCTGGGCTTGGAGCTCGTTCCGGGGCTCCTGCGGTGCTTGTGGGCGAGTCGTGCGACGCTTCGGGGGCTTGTTCCGAGAGATGGCTGCGACGCTCAAACGAACTGGTCGGGGAGTTCATGCTTACCGTTGCCGTGCGCAAGGGAGGCGGTCAGATCCAGGTGGTGGAGGCGTTAGCCCTCAAGGGACAACCCGAGGGCGCGGCGTTTTGCCCGAGCGAGGACTGCGGTCAACCCTTGGAGCCGGTCTCCGCATTCATGCGCGTCGGCAGCATCCCGGTACGCTCCTTTTTCAGGCACCAGCGAGGAACTGCCAAGCAGCGCCCCTGTTGGGGCGCCAAGGGTGAGGGAGGTCTGCACTTTGCCGCGAAGCTCCACCTCCGCACGCAACTCCAGGAGCTGTGCGAGAAGGGTGGGGCGCTCGTCGTGGAGCAGCCGTGCCTGCGATGCGCGGCAGGCCTATCGCACGAGGCCGTGCTCACCGAGCCGGGCGATGCCATCCGCATTGAGCACTGGCTGGACCCTCGACGCACCCTGAAGCCGGATGTGGTCCTACTGCGCGCCGGTGTTCCGCTCCTGTCGTTCGAAGTCCGGGCTGCTCACCCTTGTTCACCGAGGAAGATTGGTGCCCTCACGGTGGCTGGGGCGCAGATGGTTGAGGTGGATGCCTGGGCGCTGCTAGGGACGGAGACCGCGCCAACGTGGCGCTTCTCCTCGCCCCTGCCGTTGAAGCAGGCGGTACTTCCTGTGAGCCGGCGGCTTTGTGAGGGCTGCCAGGCGGCGCAGGACTATGAAGCTGCCTGCGAGAGGCAGGCTGAGGAGCGGAGGCAGCGCGCACGCGAAGCGGAAGACCAACTCCGGGCGCAGCGCGCTCGCGAGGCCGAGGCTCAGCGCGCTCGTGAGGCCGAGGCTCAGCGCGCTCGTGAGGCCGCAGCTCGGCGCGCTGGCGAGGCCGAGGCTCGGCGCGCTGGCGAGGCCGAGGCCCAGCGCGTTCGGAAACAGGAAGAGGTTTATGACTCGTCTTCGCGGAACGATTTGTGGGCCTCAAGGTTTGGCGGAAGCGCCAGGACGAGCTCTCCACGGACTCCCTCTCGTCCGGTGAGAATCTCCCCCTCAGTTGAGGTTCTCGCCCACTGCATCGTCGACGTGTGTCGGCCCGACGGGGTACGAGATGAAGTCGAGCTTGTCCTCGAGCGTGAGATGGGCGCGCATCCGCAGGGGAAGTTGGTGGAATGCGACGCTTCAAACCTGCGGAGGGGGAAGCCGGGGGTTCGGCACGAACGTCAACTCCTGGGCGAATGGACTGGGCGCGCCACGAAGGAGCCTGACCTGCTCCTCAAAAAGGCGCGTGCTGCGGCACTCGCTGCGTACAGGGCCGTGCGGGATTCAGGATGCGTCGTAGATACCTATGGCGGCTTTCGTCTCGGGGCCTCCAGCGTGGGGCAGTGGCCGGACCCGAACTACTGGTGGGAGGGGGCGTCACGGCGTTGGGTTGGCGCGCAGTTGCGAGATTTGCTCGCACGCGAATTCAAGATCTCGGAGAGCGCAGTCGAATCAAGGCTGCCCGCGGAACATTTCCGTCGAGTGCGGGTGAGCTTCAGTACGGGCAAGGATGCCGTCGACGCCTACGTGGCGCTTGGCACTGCTAAATTCGCCGACTGGCTGGGTGAAAAGGCGTAGCCGAGTGGATGTGCCCCGCCGTTACAGGTCGGCACTCTTGAGGAGCGAGGACGCATGCATCGCGACGATGAGGCAGAGCCGGACAGCCTCCACCCGACGACGGTGTCGGAGGAGGAAAGGGCGCTCGGCTTCAAGGAGGAAGCCATCCCTTCTCCAGGTGCTGGGCAGGTTGCTTCGGCGCCTGGCCTGCGCGCGGTCTCCATGTGGGTCATGGAGGGGAAACGGGCGATCAAGACGGCCAGCCCCGACGGAGAGATTTTCTACGTCATCAGGAATGAACAGGGCCGAGAGGTCGACCCACCCGTGGAGTCGCTGAGCGTTCTGTGGCGGCGGTACATTTCGTAGCGCCATTCCGGACGGAACCTCCTTCCCCTTGGCTCAGGAAGGATGCCGCCTCGGTAGATAGGCTGTTCTGACGACGCCCTCAGTGCGCCTGGCTCTCCTGTGTGGATGCCGTCCTACACCCCCGCAGCGCGCGCCCGTGCGTCAAATGTCACGAGTTCAGGGAACAGGTCGAGCTTTCCGGTCTCCCTCGCTCGGCGATGGGCCCAATTTCTGAGCACCAGAATGTTTCTGACGAAGGCTATCGCGCTGTAGGCCAAATCGAGAACGAGGTGCTTCTTGGCTGCCTCGTGTGAGGCGGGCAGGCTGTCCTCTGCGGTGCCGGGAGTTGGATTAATGAGTCGATCAGAATGGAGCGGGCCTGTGTATAACTGTGCCTCGGCCAGTTGCTTGAAAGTGAACCCGGCGACAACGTTTACTCCGTTTGCTTTGAACACCTGTACCGAGCGCTCCGGATACGGCTTTCCAATGATCGCAACCAGCTTGTCGTAGAAGCTCCTGAACTCGTCATCGTCGCCGAACAGGGAAATAATCTCCCGACGCACGTCCTTGAAGAAAAAAAGTTCGCCGTCCGACAGGAACTGCCTAAGCCTGCCTAATAGGCTCTCGAGGTGAAACACATCGAAGTTGACCTCTACCGTATCGGGCCCATCCTCTGGGAAAGAGGCTTCAACTCGGAGGGTCGAACCTCCCGCATGCGCGGCGTAGAAGGGGTGCGCTTCGAGTACGTCGCAGAACTTGAAGAACTGTTGCAGCCTTTCCTCTGGGGATGGCGTGGATCGGGACCTGGTCATTTGACCCTCCTTTCGCTGGGGCAGGCGAGCGGTGAACTCGCAGGCGGCAGCATACACACATCCTCTAAAGTCGAGCCTTATACTCCGCTGGCCTCTACCTCCCTCGGGGTATTGCCCCGCCCGAGCGCCCGACGCCCACTGCTGACGGAGGCGCCCACCATGCGAATGCGGCTGATGCAGGATGTGGGGGAGGAGGCCTATGGCGGGCGGGATCTGACAGTGGAGGTATTTGTCCACGAACGGCGGGGCGGCGTCTCCGAACTCCAGCCTGCGGGCGCTGAGTGGCGAGTGCGGTGGCTGCGTGGGACGGTAGACCTCAACCGCCAGGGCAGCGGCACGGCCACGGTGCGGGTGTCGATGCCGGGGCTTTACCGCGTGCGGAGCGTCGCGAGTGCCCGGCGGGCCCGGGATGCCTGCGTCGAGGTGACGGACGAAGCTGGCGCCCTCCATGCTGCCGTCCTCGGGGTGGACGACGAGGTGCCGCGCACGATGGGGCCCGTGCTCCAGTCCCTGGAAGAGCGATTCGGCATCACCTCTGCCCGGGCCGCACGCGCGGCCCAGCGACGTGATGCGGCTGACGCGCTCGCGGACCAGCTCGAGGCGGGCTGTGTCCACGTCATGCTGCCGCGCGTGGTCCTGACCGTGGAGGGGGGGGCTGGAGGTACCGCCCCTCCACGCCGTCAGCGACGAGCAGCTCGCCTATGCGCGGGCTGTCCGGGCGAGTGCCGTCCAGGGCTTCCTTAGCACGGTGCTGGCGCGCGGCGCGAAGCTGCCACGCTCCAACGTCGAGGAGCAGATGCCGATGCTCGCCGGCTGGATGCAGAGCCATCTGAGTGTGAAGACGGAGAGCCGCTACTGGCTGGACGGCCAGGCGCGCGCGGACCCGGGCTGCGGCGTGTTGGGCGAAGCCTTCCGCGAGGCACGAACCGCGAAGGTGGAAATGCCCGCGGACCCGCTTCCCCACATCGACCTGGCATGGTCGTGAGCCTGAAGGTGATTTCGGACCGCCTCGCCGAGCAGGGACGCGCGAAGCCGCGCGCGCCTCGGTCACTCGCATTGACGCGCTGCTTGACGGGGGCTTGACGCGCTCAGGATGCGGCGACCGAGTTCTGAGATAGGCACAATTGACCTTCGTCGTGGCCCGGAAACGGCGTGAGGTCGAAGGAGGGCGCGGTCATGCAAGCCCTCCGATGCGCCCTTGGAGTTCTAGCCCGAGAGAGTTCTGGCGCGCGACTAGCCATGCGAGGAGACCACGAAAGGCCGCGAACGATTCACTCGTCGCGCGCAGGCGACTCTGATCTTGGTCCCAGACCACGTTTAGGAGCTTCGCGAGATCGTCGCTAACGTCATCGTCGCGATAGACGGAATGTTTTTCGTCAGCTTGGAGACGTTTAAGAAACCACGCCAGCGTGCGCAGTCGAATTGCTGCCGCCGCAGGCTTCGACAGCCATCCAGCGAACTTGCCCAGTCGCCTTCCATCCTGTGGGGCCTTCTCCATCCATGCAGAGATGACGTCCCAGATGCCGACGACGTGGTGGGCGTGACGTTCAGCCCACACGTCTCTGAGCCACCAATGGATCCCGATCAGCGCATCCCACACCTCTTCATGCCAAGGCCATCGTCGCGTGCCGGCGATATCTGAGAAGGCGCGCTGCGACATCTGGCGAATGAGTGGGGCATAGGTCGCAGGCGTCTGTTCGGACGAAAGGGCACGGCGGTGTAGTGCGTTCATGAACTTCTCCGGCCAGTCGTGAGCCTCACTGTGGAGGTCAACGATCGCTGCCCAGAACAGCTCGGGATTTTCGGTCGGGCGCAGTTGCAGCACCACCGATGCCACGTTCTCAAGCACCCACACTTCATCCTCGTGGGGGTACTGATGCTCACGTCGCTGCAAGTCGGAGCGCGGTCTCGCCGCGACGATATCGAGCGCGACCCGCCAGAACTGAATAACACCCGCTCGCTCCTCCGGGCTTAGTGCTTCATCGGGCAGAGGCAGCCACTCATGGCTGCAGCGCACGAGATGGAAGTCCATCAGACTGGAGCCGGGCGACCTGTGGCGAAGAGTATCGAACTCGGAGAAGCGGCTCGCTTCGTCGAACCGGTCCCAGCCAACATGCAGGGGAGTCAGCTTGCCATCGACGAACGCGGTGATCATCTCCTCGCACCAGTCCGTCAATTCGCTTTGGAGTCGTTCTCGCACCACTACATCGCCTGGCGGGACCATGTGCTGCCAACTACGCAACACGTCGACGTGATCCCGAACATGCGCCCAGTCGACCGCGAGCCGGCGCAAACGCCCGAAGTCGTCACCAAGCGCTGCTCGATGCTCAGCGCATCGCGAGAACAGTAGACGCACCGCGGCGTACTTCTTTGAGAAGACCATCTGGGCGATAAGACGCCGCCACCGAGCATCCTGCGGCTCACGTGCCCACAACATGGCGGCCAACTCAGCGAGAAAACAGTCCCATGTCCACGTTGAGGCGTCGCGTTCGTAAACAAGTTCGTCTTGCTCCGGGGGGGCGCCGCTCAAAAAAGATTCAAGCGTGGCAGCAACCTCTTCGCGCCGAGTCGGATGTCGGGACAGCCAGTCATCGTGCCAGAGCAATACGGCAATGCCGCCGGTGAACGCGTTGACGTACTCATCACCAAGTCTCTCCTCGCCACCAGGAAGAGCTGGTCCTGTCTTGGCAAGTTCCCGAATGCGATTCCATGTCTGCCACAGCTCCTCGAGCTGGGGATCGGTTTGGACTCTTCGCTCATCGAGGATCGTGCGGCAGCGCATAGGGAAACTAGTGACGAGCATCCGATCGTTGACTGCTTGGTGCTCGTTTGATCTCTCGGTTTGCATTCGCTCGATCGCGACGTTGACGATGACCAATCCGTGCTTCGGGTCCTCCCGCGTTTGATAGTTGGCCGGGTCGAGCCAGAGATCGAGTTGATCCGTCATCTCGACGAGGCGCTCTCCGTCAGCCCGTCGCTTCTTCCACCACGCGCGAACCGAGGAGAAGAAGGACTGCATTTCTTCGCTCTCGAGCAAGAGCATCGTCGCTACACGCCGAAGGTCATGATTTCTGTGCTCCAATTCGTGGAATTGCTTGGCAAGCTTGATGAAGAGCTGACCATGTCTGTACGCACCGATCATCATGTGCGAGCGGCCATTTACCAGCTTCCTGATCTCCCACAAATAGAGTTCAGGAGCAGACAGCAACGCGCGCAGCGGTCCGTTAAAAAGTTTCGGCTGACGCTTGCCGATATCGCAGAGCACTCCCAGCGCCGCAACCGAGCGACTTCGTGCAAGAACGGCGGCGGCGCTCGCAGTGATGTCGTCCCCGGCATCGATGCGCATATAGAAATACTGCTCCAGCGCCATAAGGGCTATTTCGATGGCGTCGGGCGGATTTCCCAAGCCGGAACTCCAGCCGTAGACGAGCGCGTCGCCTTCGAAGCTCTGGTTCTCGATGCCATTGTCGTGCAGTAGTAGACGCCGAGGTGGCGCGGCAGCAATTCTTTGGTCAATCTCGGTTTCGCTGTGGCCCTCTGAGATCGCTCGCTCGCGCCACTCGCTGAGTTCTTGAGCGGCACGCTCGCTCGCTCGTGCTGTGGCAAAGTCGAGGAGCCGCATGATCAGCTCCAGCCCCTCCGCGAAGTTCTCCCGAAGACAGAAGAGGAACGGGCCCTGCGTGTAGAGGGTTGGAGGCCATTGGACTCTGTGAACGAACTCGAGTTCTCGCTCGTGGAGCCGACTGCTACCCCAATACACCTCGTACGGCGCCTCGATTAGCGTTGCGAGGATGACCTCGAGGGCGATCATCGGACGTACTCGATAGAGGTGCTGAATATCTAGACTATCCAGGACGACGCTCTGGAACTCATCATCGACACGCGCGAGCGGGCCATCAGGCCATGGGCCACGCATGAGCCCGGTGCTGAACATGTTAGGGGGGGGACGCAGCGGCATCGCGTCGTCTTCCGCCATCGCGTCGTCTTCCGCCATCGCGTCGTCTTCCGCCATCGCGTCGTCTTCCGCCATCGCGTCGTCTTCCGCCATCGCGGGGCGGGGAATGCGCTCAGCCGCGGTCTTTGCGATATGCGCGACATCGTCTGGTCGCTCGGGTGCTGCCAGGAGGGCGCACTTGTAAAATCGTCCACGCTCCCCTCTCCAGCGATAATCATCGCGCGAATTGACGGCCCTCTGCCCGAGCATGACCGCAAGCTCAGCGGCTTCGCGTCGCCGGCTGGAACCCGGAGGAACGGATACCAGCCACATCTCGACGACCTTCGCGACCTCGCACGCGGCCGCACTCAAAGCCTCTTCGCGATGAGCGTGCAGGACTGCGAGGACATCGAACCAATACGGCCAGTGAGGACGCCGAAAGGCGGCGCGCGCTTCATTGGCGTCCATTCCGACGTTTCGAGCGACCCCCTGCATTTGCTCGTCGGGGACCGTGGCGAACGCTAGGAAGCGCGTTAGCAGGCGTTGGAGCAATGCCCCATCACCAGTGACCAAGTCAGGGAAAATGCGGTCCAGCAGTGGTCCCGCGTTCATGGCGAACGCGGGGGCCTCAAGGAGGAGGTCTCGAATGATGGTCATCTCGCCGCTGTCGAAGGACGACATCAGCGTCTTCCACTCGTCGACTCCTTTCTCTCGCTCGAGCAGGTGAATCCCGAGGAGGCGGATTGCGCGGTGCCAAAGGGGCGATTCGTGGCGCCCTTGGAGAAAGGCCGTGAGGTCGGTTCGATGGTTCAGCAGAATGCGAAGGCGAGCCCAGTCGCCGTAGAGGTCGTGTGCGAACGCGAGGCGATCGCCCGGCAACTGCACAAGAAGTTGGTCTGCGATGAGAGACTGTGCTGCGTTTAGGGAATTCGCCTCAAGGGTATCGACTGACACGGAGACGGTGAGTTGGTCGGCCTGGGCCCGCGCGAGGCTGCGGGCGAACTGCCCGCGCGCAAGTCGATCTGAACCGCGATCAACCTCTGCGCTCCAGAACCATTCGGCAATGCTCGATTCACCAACCCAGGTAGAGGCGTCGATGTCGGTCCCGCCGAGGAGGCGTCGGACAACGAGATCGAGGAGCTTCAGGTTCGTAAGGAGAGTTCCTACCCGGGGCTGAAGAAGGAGGCGCCGCAACGTCGGAGCGACTTCCCACACGGGCTGAAGGTCGGCTGGTTGCGGTGCCTGGGCTTCGTGTATGCGCCAGCTAGACACGGAAGCACCAGCACGCTGAAGTTCATCGAGGACCCGAGGCCACTCCTGCGACTGACAGACTGCAAGGACACGCCATCGGGTCGTGTGTGGCGCGCCCCCCACTGTTCGAAGCAACGATGCCACGTTGCGGAACGCGTGGCGCGTGTACAGGCGATCGAGACCGTCGATGATGACGACCGGGTCTCGGCTGGTCTCCTTCCCAATCAGTTCGGCGAAAGGATGCCGAAGCTGAAGTGATGCCTCGAACGCCCCGAAGTCAGCCGCACGATCGAGCGAGGACGTATCGACCCACAATGTCCTCTCGCCGTTCCCGTGTCGGCGCTCGAAAGCAGCCTTCGCCAAAGCGGATTTTCCCATGCCGGAAGCGCCAAGCAGCACGACTTGGACATCAGCCGAGAGAGAATTGATGACCTGTGCGACTTGGTCCTCCCGATGTATGCGAACGCGGTCAGCGATCGAGTCTCGAACGAGCCCCGCCTCTCGCGCGGACCGCCCATCGAGAGTCACCCAGTCCCCAGCATGGTCTGGGTAGTCGGCGAGCACTACGCGCGTACGCAGCCGGTCGATGAGCCCACCCAGGTTGAGGCTGCCGGCCTGCGGGCGTAGCTCAGACGCGACCTTGCGAAGGATGCTCCACAAGGACTGCGCGTCGGTCGAGGTGTGACTGCGCACCGCGCGACGACAAAGCTCAAGAGCGCTGTTTTGCGACGCGGATACGAGAGTCCCGAAGTCGTGCTGAAGGAACCTGAGGCGCTGTAGCAGACGAGCGGTATCAACATCCGTCGTCGTGTGCCCAATCGAAGCAGGGCAGGCGAAGCTCGCAAACAGAGCTCGCTCGTCGGCGGTTGCCCAATTCGGCGTTGCGAGGCGAGCGGGGAATAGGAGCGGATCGTTGACGCGCGCCTTTTCCACCAGTCCAGACACAGAACTTGTGGCAGCACCCGACAGGGGGGCGGTCACGAGCCCGATGAAGTCGAGTGATGCGTCGAATACCGTCGATTTGATGTGGAGCCATTGCTCCCACGCCGCCGTCACAAAATCGGAAGGGGCGGATGTCGCCGTGAACTGTGCGTTGCTTTTGACCGACAGCGCGAAACGGTGGCGACTCGCCCCAACGGCTGTGGTTACCAGGACGTCGTCGAGGAACCAGCCATCGGGGCGCGTTTGGAAGTCGAGGCGAACCGGAGGGCCGCAGTCCACTCCGAAGACGAGGTCTCCCACCAACATGGCCGCGAGCAACCAGGCGCAGACGTCTTCCTCGAAGACGAAGCCGCCACCTCCAGTGTTCTTCGGCGGCGCGACGTTACTGGCCACGGCCACCTCCACAGAGCGGCCGAGAGGTTCGCTGCTCTTCGAGCTCGCGCCAGCCAGGGATGTTCGTGCTCATGAGCGCCTTGAAGAGGCCCCCGTGGGGCGGCACACGAAGGTTCAGCGACCCGTGGGTGATGACGAAGTCCTGGAAGCGCGGGTCCCGGTCGACCAAGTGACTGGCCAGCGCGCAGGTTCCCTCCGACGAGCAAGTCCCCAACGTCCGACGCATAAACTGCACCCGATTCACCCTGCGCTTCCCCCAGCTCGGTGGCGGCGTAATGTCCGCGCTGACGCCACGTTAAGCCCTGCGTGATGGTGTATGGGAGATATACGTACCAGCATGGCGTACGCCGATGCCTGCCCTCTCGAGTTCCGACTTACGACGGCACCCCACTGGCCATGTCCGATTCGACGGGGCATCTCCAACTGCTCCCTTCTGAGCGTAAGGGGTGTTTAAGAAATACCTGAAGCCCGAGGGGTGCTCTCGACCCAGTGCGCCAAGTCATGTCAGTCCTGATTGGCATACCTCCGCCCACAGGTCGGGTGTGGTGTCAGATGCGAGGGAGGGAGCGCGCAGCAGGGACTGTGAAAGCGGAAGTCGCAGCACATCTCCATTCGGCCTAATCTCCGACGAGGTTCATCCGATGGGGCGGAAGGCCTTGCCGTCGCGGGAGATGAATCTGGTGGGTGAGGCCGTGGGGGCGCGGGCACAGGGTGTGCCCGCACGAGTTTCAAGACTGTGCGGCTCATGTGGCGACTCCTACTTCGCTTCGCCGGCACAGGCCTCGCGTTTCGGGCTTTTTCCAGGGTCAGTCCTTCTCCTCCGTGACGCTGAGGCCCAAGTCGGACAGAAGCTCGTCCCGATCCTGGCTGGCGATCCAAATCAGGAAGCTCTTGTCGACGACCTGCAAGTTCCGGTTCGTCGTGTCGTAGTCCACGATTATGGGGCGGATGTTCTTCTTCAGCTGCAAGGACGACGCAGAGACCAGCGCCTGCGTAATGTTGCCGTTGTTAAGGTCTTCGCCTTTGGGATGCGCAGACTTGATGAGGCGGGAGATTTCCCTCAAGCGCAACCCGTCCCGCAACTGGTCGACAGAGCTTTTCAGGAGGACGTACATAATCCACCTAGGCATCTCCAGATCGGTCTGCTGGAAGCCGTCGGCGAAGTTCATGATGAAGCCGTTGTACCGCCCCCCTTGCTCATCGACGACCTGCTTGATCAGCCTCGCTACGTCGGTCGACCCACCAACTTCTCGCAGTGTCGCTTGGGTCTCAAAGATCCTCTCTGCGCGCAGACAGCGACGACAGACCTCCTGGACGATATGGACGCTTTCGAAGCAGCCACGGAGCAGCCCCTCAATGAAAAGGTCGGCGAACTGAACATTCAGAAGTTGCTCACCTGCGCGCACGACCTCTTTTAAAGAGGTCGCAGTCCAGTCGTCGACATCGACCGCGAATACCCGGTCCGTCAAGTCGCCGTTGTAGGCGATGAGTCGGTTCTCCTCCCGCCAGACGCCCACGATGATGAAGGTAATCTTGGACTTCTCATGGAATGCCTTGAGCGAGAAGGCCATGTCACGCTGCGTTTCGTCCGGGAGGTAGTGGAAGTCCTCGAGGACGATGAACTTGTTAAAGTTAATCTCGTTCAGTGCCCGGACGATGTCGTTGACGTCGCCGGGGTCAAGTTCTATCGGCGCTCGACTCTCCGTCGCGGATTGCGTCTTCAGGTGTTCGTAGCCGCCGCCACCCTTGGCTTCCGCGATTAAGGGAATTCCACCCTTGCCCTCAAAGTTCGCGGTGATCTTGTGCGAACCGCTGACCGTCTTTGACGATGACTGGCGTACTGTGTACCCGCACTCCTTCAGAATGGAGGCATGGGTCTCGGCGAGGTTCCATCGATTCTGGCACGAGACGACGACGTAGTCTGTGTCCTTCAAGCAGTGCTTGCGCAGCGAAGTCTTGCCCTGTTTGGAGGTGCCGTAAATGACCACGTGCGAGCTGCGGGACAGGTTGTCCATCAGCTTGGTGTCGACGGACTCTCTGGTGACATAGTTCAATGGAAGGTCGCGGGAGACCCCAAACACATCGTCAACGGTGTGAATCTGCTCTGGCATGCGAAGTGTTGCCCCCCGGTGCGACGAGTTCCGCGAGAGCGTATAAGAACGTTGCCGTCCTGTCAGTCCTGGAACCTGCGCAGGCTCTAGGCCTTCTCACAAACAGGTGGGGAAGAGTAGGTCTCCTCCGTTCTCGTGTCGGCACCCCTTGAGCCCCCGCAAGGCGGGCTCCGGCCGGACGTGAGGCCATAGAGTGCCAGGTGCGTGGACACCTCAAGCGCCAGCGTCATGATAACTGACTGTCCCTCGCCCGGTGGCAGTACGTCTCGAAGCGCTCCACGTGGCGATAGGGGCGGCTGGCGTCGTAGGGGCGGCCATCTTGCCGTGTACGCGCACGTCCGCGGAGGAGCCGCCCGGGGCCGTGCGCTCCGAGGGCCCAGTTCCCTGAACGGGACGCGTTCCTAGGCAACGGAAACAGGCGTCGAGGCAACCCGTGGGTGGCAGGGGTGGTGGCGGGACGGTCTAGGAGACTGGACCTGTTGGGTCGAGTTTGTTGGGTCGGGCGGGAATTTCTCGCCGAAGGAACTTGCTGCCTTGGGGCGGGCCTGGCTGTGCTGCGGCCCTCCATGTCCGACTTCCGCGAGGCCCTTGAATCGATTTCGGAGTCCCCATGCTCCGAGCATCCTGGCTTCTCCGCCGCCCTGGCCTGTACTCGTTGCGGCACCTTCACCTGTGCCTTCTGTGCCGCGTCGGGGGCGGGCCTGTGTTTCCGGTGCCTTCATGCGGCTCCGGAGATGGCGACGCGCAGGGCCCGGCTCGCGGCCAGCCTTATCGACGGCGCCGCGCTCGTGCTCCCGTCCCTGTTCCTGGGCGTCCTCCGGTGCCTGGCCGTGCCGGACGAGGCGGCGATGAAGGCTCCAGCCGTGTACATCCCGGCGCTCCTCGCGTTGCTCGTGCAGGCGAGCCTGATTCGAGGCACAGGGGCGAGTCTCGGCAAGGGGCTCTTGGGGATTCGAGTCGTCCGGAGAGATGGCCTCCCGGCTGAGGTGTGGCGCATTGCCCTGCTGAGGAACGCGCTCCCGATTGCGCTCTGCAGCTACTGCGGCTGGTTCGGCCTCGTGGATGCCCTCTTCATCGTTGGAGCGGACCGGCGGTGTCTCCATGACTGGGTGGCTGGCACCCGCGTCGTGAAGACCCCTTGAGTGCCGCGCTCGTTCGCTGCGCGGTTCGTGACTGGCTGATGCGTTTGTTTCGGAGTCCCTTCACGACAACGAGGGGAGAATGAGAGACGATGACATGGAGGGAGAGGTGAAGTCCGGGCGCCCCCGCTGGTTGGCCGGGGTGGTGTGTGTGGTGGTGGCGTTGTCCATGGGGTGTGCCCGGTCGTGGAAGCGGGAAGACACCAGGACGTGGGAGGGCTGCTGCGAGGGGGCTGACGCGTGCCTTGCGCTGCTGCAGGAACTCCACGGACCCGACACGGGGGAGAAGTGGCTGCCGCCGGAGCAGGCGTGTGCCGCCTGGAAACTGGGGCGCGAGGGAGAGGACGTCGTCCCTCGACTGGTTTCGCTCATTCGGCATTCGGATCGCCGCGTGCGCGGCGGTGCAGTCCAGGCGCTGGCGAAGATGGAAGGGAAGGCCACGGGCGCCGTGCCTGCGCTCATCGAGGCGTATGAGCGGGAGCCCGGTGGGCTGGCCCTGCACGCGCTCGCCTCGCTCGATGACGAGAGAGCAGCGCCAGCCATTGTGCGCCACCTCCTGGCGTCGCCCACGTCGGCGCTGGAGCACCTCGGCCCGACGTTGACCCCGGTGCTGTTGGACGTGTTGGAGAACCCGGAGTCGAGCTGGGAGGCGCTGGTGCTGGTGCGCCACGTCCTTTCCCGGCGCGCCTCCATGTACACGGAGACCTTTGTCCCGCGCCTGCGGACGCTCCTCGCGCGGGAGCTGGAGGAGCCCACGCTGCGGCGCCCACCTGGGACGTCCTGCCTGTCGGCGCCTGCGCCAGGCTGCGAGGCGGTTTTCGACGCATGCACCCCGCGAGCGGCCTACGTGGCGTCCGTGCTGGCGGCCTACGCGCGCCAAGGGGCGATGGGTGAGCCCGAGGCATTGCATGCGCTACAGCGGGCGGACGTGCGCCTCACACCCGTGGCGCTGCAGGCGCTGGTGGCCTTCGGGAGTCCTGCTGCGGTGCCGGGCGTCCTTGGGCAACTCGCCGTGCCTGAATGCCGTGCCCGGGCCCTTGCGAGCCTCGTGTCCCTGGGGGGCGTGGCGTTGCCAGCCGCGACGGAGCCGCTGCTGCGGCTGCTGGCCACGGGGGAGGAGGGGTGGGAGCGCGCGCGGGCCGCGGAGGCCCTTGGGCGCGTGGGAGACGCAGCGGCCATCGGGGCGCTGCTCCAGGCGGTGTACGCGCCGCACAGCGAAGTCCAGGCCGCGGCGGTTTATGCGCTGGGCAAATACTCCTTCCGGGAAAATGCGAAGGAACTGGTGCCGCTGTTCCAGCAGGTGGTGGCGACGCACGCCTCTCCGGTGGCGCGGAGCCATGCGAGGTTGGCCCTGGAGGGGCTCTCCGGCCAGGAGGTGCGGCCTCCGGACTCCATCGACTGCGCCCGTGTCATTCCAGGCCACGGCGCGGGTTGGAAGCTGTGCCAGGGGCACACCTCACTCCAGTTGCACTGGGAGAAGCCGAAGGCGCCCCCGCGGCTGGGGCCGTGTGCGGATGTTCCTGATGGGGACTCCGCGTCCGTCCTCGAAGCCATGGGGGAGGCCTGCCTCGTCGGACGGGATGACGGGGAATTTGGGGGCACGCTGGAGGTGCATGAGGCCGGGCGGGTAACGGTGCTGGAGGAACCCCAGGCCAACCCCCTGCAGGCGGTGCGGATGCACGGCACCCTCGTGGTGGTGGAGGGCCTAGCACACCTGGCTGGCGGTACGGGGCGCCTGGTGCGTGTCGACGAGTCCGAGGGGCGGTGGCGTGCCACGCCTTGGGTGACTCTCCCAGGTGCACCGATGGCATACGCGCTGGATGAAGCGGGGGACCTCGTCGTGGGGACGACGAATCAGCGACTCGATGAAGTCGTGTGTGGCCGGGCTGGCGCATTCGCTCCGGCCCACGTGCTTCGCGTCACGGTGGACGGGCGCCTGGCCCCCGTCGAACCGGACGGACGGCCCTGACGCCCCCGCGCGGGAACGGGCGCCCCTCCCGGGGCAGGAGGGGGCCTGGCGCGGGCGGGGGCGCTTCAGGCGCGCCGCGTCTGCGAGCGGAACTCGCTGGCCCAGCGCTGGGC
>NZ_RAWR01000181.1:0-22419 GCF_003986945.1 Corallococcus sp. AB018
GCTATGTCCACCCCCACCTCCCCACCTGTGGCCACCCCGGGGCCGTCAATCGCCGCTGCTCCGAAGGAAGGATCCGACTTGAAGACCCGCGCTCCCGAAGTTCCTACCCAAGGACGCCCACCCCGTATGCCGAAGAAGGCCATCGCCGCCGTTGAGTGCGCGTCGTTGTCGCTCGTCGCGGCGCTGGCGGCGGGCTGTCCAGGGGCTCAAATCCGGCCCGAGTCCTTCACCTGCCCGGATGGGGCGGAAGAGGCCATGGAGAAGCAGCTCCACTGGAGTTACAGCGATCGCTTCATCGTTCAACTCGACGACAGCCAGAAGCTACATGGAGAAGTTTGGCACACCGCCGGCGCGGAGGTGGTGGGGGTGGTCCCGAAAGGCATCAACGACGACCGTCAAGAGGCGGTCGCCCCACCTGGGACACGCTTCTACGGCAAGGCGTACTACCTCTCCGACAAGATGGGCCGTGCGGAGGGGCCCGCGCTCGTCGTCCGGTATGACCGGGTGAAGCTCCCCGGGCAGGCCGATTATCCGATCTGCTTCGTGGTTGAGACCGAAGCCGGGGAGTTCAAGGACGGCAAGGTGGTGGCACGCAACACGGGTGACGGTCGTGTTGTGCACCGCTGGCCCTGAGTGAGGCCGGAGTGCCATCCAGGGATCCCACCACGCGGGCAGCCCGCCCATGATGGCGGATACCCGGCTCCCGATGAACTGATGAACTGATGAACTTCACGCCCGGGAGAAGACGATGAGCGGCGGCGCTGCATGGCGGGGCAACATCAAGGCACGCCTATACGAGCGCGTCCGTGAGCGCGGCTACGACTCGCTGACCGCCTTTGCCGAAGCACGCCCTACCGCATCACTGGTCGCGTTGGCCGGGGAACTTGGGGCGGACGACGTCGCTGGGGTCCAGGTGTTCAGCGGGTTGGTGGCGGAGGCGGAGCGCAGCAAGCAGCTCACACGACTGCTGCGCGGACACTTCGTGCGCGAACTGTACGCGTGTCTTCCCAACGGCTGGCCGTCCGTGCTGGATGACGACGCTCGGTTGGAGGTTGCCATCGCGCTCGGCAATTGGTTTGCCCACACCCCAGAAACCCACAAGGAGCGCGTTGACCGGGCCGGCGATGCGCTCCTCGCCCATCCGCCACCGCCCGGCTGGCAACCACTCGGTCCCGATGACGAGTTGCTCCGCACGCTCCTTCCTGACGAGGAAGCCTGACCCGCGAGGAAACCTCGCGGGCCATAGGGCGCCACCCGGAACTCAGCCCTGCTCAGCACCGCGCTCCTGCAACGGAAGCCTCGACTCACAATCGTCGACACGGGCTGCTAACGATGACCGCGAAAAATCACCTTCTCCTTGCTGTCCACACACCCACGCTCACGGGTGACGATGGCGGCGCGCTGCTGTTCCCCACTCCGGAACGGACGCCGCGGCCAGAGGTGTTCGCCTCGGTAGACCTGGGGGTAGTCCATGCGCGCTGAGGTCCTGGTGCTGGCCGTGGTGCTGCTGGCCACGGGATGTGCCTCCGCGCCGCATGCGCGGAGCTTGAGCTACACGCCGGGTGGGACGTCCGTGCTCTCCGGTCCGGAGCAACGGCTGCTGCGTCGCCAGGGCTCACGTGACGATGAGACCACGCCAGGCGCTGCTGGAGGCAGGGAGCGGAGCGATGCACTGACGCGTGATGCAGTCCTCGCGAGCATTGCCGAAGTGAAACGCTCATTGGGCGGCGTTGAAGCCGCGCGCTCCAAGCTGGCGGGCCGTCCTCCGCCCCTCGTGGGATGGAGCCTCAACGGCGTCTTCACCCGCTACCTCGACCATGGCTCCAATCAGGTGAAGTGGATGCAGGGGGCGCTCGGGAGCGCCACCGCGCTGACACGCGTGGCTTCGGACGTGGGGGATGCGAACATGGAGCAGGGCCTGCTGCGCATGACGGGACCGAAGCTCCAGGCGGCCCTGTTCGGGACCCTGTTGATGGCCACCTGGGTGGACTTCCTCCACCTCACGGACGCGGTGCTCCGGAACTGTCCGACGTGCAGCGTCGAGAAGCTCTTCGTCGACCTGCATCGCGTGCAGGAGTTGATGGAGCCCGCGCTGGCGGACCTCGCCTCCCAGGACCCCGAGCGGGTAGAGGCGGCGGCGGTCGCGATGCCCGAGTTGATGGGGAGGCTGACCCGTGAATTCGACTCAATCCAACGGGAGACTCGCGCGAGCATGAAGCTTGGTGGGCAGGTCCTCGCGGCCGTGCGGGCGGTCGAGATGGTCGCCATGATTTCCACGCTGAAGGTGTCGCTGCCACGGCTGCCTCCCTCGGCGCCCGCATCGCTGGGGGCGGGCTTCGTGATGAGCTCAGGAGGAGTCATGACGGGCTCGCGGCTGGTGGTCTCCGCGGAGTGGGTGGAGATGATGCGAAGGCTGGTGCGGGCAGGCGTCATCTCCGTTCCCGCCGTCAGCTCCGCCGTCCTCATCCACGGCGGACAGGTGCTGATGGCGCAGGCGCCCAACGACCTGCCCAAGGGCGTACGTGACGCGCTGGGGGACAGCCCCGAGGTGCGCGGCATGCGCGAAACCGGCAGAGCGGGGGCGGGCATATCCGATGCACCGAAGCACCACGTCCTGCCTCAAGAGCACCGTGAATGGTTCGAACGACGCGGCTTCAAGGGCGACATGGACATCGACCAGTTCTGCGTCCGGATGGAGCGCGCCCATCACGAGGCGATTCATGGTGGGGGAAACTGGAAGCTGGGGCGCATGTGGCCCGGTGAGTGGAACCGGATGATCATGGATGCGCTACTCCAGGCTGAGACGAGAGCCGGCCGGATGTTGACGCGGGATGGGATCTTGAAAGAGGTCGCGAGGCATATGCGGGACTATCGAGTCCCCATGAACTTCACTCCTGGGAGAGGACGATGAGTGGTGGAGAGGCTTGGCGGGGCGACATCAAGGCCCGCCTGTACGAGCGGGTTCGTGAGCGGGGCTTCGGCTCACTCATTGCCTTTGCTGAAGCACGCCCTGCTGTTCCGCTGTACGTCCTGGCCGACGAGTTGGGCAACGACGTTGCTGCCGTGCAGATTCTAAGCGGCTTGATGTACGAGGCGGAGCAGCGCAAGCAGGTCACGCGCTTGGTTCGTGACGTCCTCGTGCGCGAGTTGGCCGAGAGGTTCCCGAATGGCTGGCCGGACGTGCTGGACGATGCAACCCGTGGAGAGGTTGCGATGGGGCTCGGGTCGTGGTTCGCCTACACCCCAGTAACCCACAGGGTGCGGGTTGACCGGGCAGGGGATGCACTTCTCGCCAATCCGCCGCCCGCTGGCTGGCAACCGCTCGGTCCCGACGACGAGTTACTCCGCACGCTCCTACCTGACGACGAAGCCTGACCCGCGAAGTGACTTCGCGGGCCAGGGGGCGCCACCCAGAGCTCAGCCCTGCTTCAACGCCGCGCCAATCGCATTCCCGAACGGCGCCGTGGGCCGGCCAATCAACCGGCTCAGCGTGCGGCCCGTGTCGTTCAGCTCCCCGCGCGACAAGCCCGCGTCCGCGTCCGCCAGCGTGTCAGCGAAGGGCTTGGGCACGCCCACCCCCTGGAGCGCCGCGGAGAACTCCGCCACCGGCAGGTCCACGTACTTCACCGGCTTGCCCGACTGGCGCGACAGCTCCGCCACGTACTCCGGCAGGCTGAAGCTCGCGTCACCCGCCAGCTCGTACACCTGGTTCTCGTGGCCCGTGCCCGTCAGCACCGCCACCGCCGCGTCCGCGTACTCCTCACGCGTCGCCGTGGCCACCCGGCCCTCCTTCGCGCTGCCCTGCACCACGCCGTACTGGAGCGCCGGCCCCACGTGCTCCGTGTAGTTCTCCACGTACCAGCCGTTGCGCAGGAACACGTACGGGATGCCTGACGCGCGGATGGCCTCCTCCGTCGCCTTGTGCTCCCCCGCCAGCGACAGGCCGCTCTTGTCCGCGAACAGGATGCTCGTGTAGGCCAGCAGCTTCACGCCCGCCTTCTTCGCCGCCTCAATCACCGCCGAGTGCTGCGGGAAGCGCTTCCCCACCTCGTTCGCGGAGATGAGCAGCACCGTGTCCCCCTTCCCGAACGCCCCGTTCAGCGTCTCCGGGCGGTCATAGTCCACCTTGCGCACCTGCACGCCGCGCGCGTCCCAGGCCTTCGCCTTGTCCGGATTGCGCACCGCCACCGCCACCTGGTCCGCCGGCACCTTCTTCAGCAACCCCTCGACCACGAACTGGCCCAGCTTCCCCGAGGCTCCCGTGACAACGAACATGGCTCCGCCCTTTCCTTGCTCGCGCTCCAGGCGCGAAATCGAACTGGGCTTACCGTAACGGGGGCACTCACTTTTCGTAAGTACGCACCTCATGGTAAGTGTCACACCATGAAGGCAAGCAAGGGCAGTCCATTGCTGGAGAAGGTGAAGCAGCGCGGGGACCTGTACGCGGCGGCGTGTCCTTCGCGCGGCGTCCTGGAGCACGTCACCAGCCAGTGGGGCGTGCTGGTGCTCGTCGCGCTCAAGGAGGATGGCACCCACCGCTTCAGTGAGCTGCGCCGCAAGGTGGGCGGGGTGAGCGAGAAGATGCTCGCCCAGACGCTCCAGGCCCTGGAGCAGGACGGCTTCGTGCACCGGGAGGCCCACCCCGTGATTCCTCCCCACGTGGACTACAGCCTCACGCCCCTGGGGGAAGAGGTGGCCGTCCACGTGGAGGCGCTGACCTCCTGGATTGAAGACAACGTGCACCGGGTGATGACCGCCCGAACCAAGGCGCTGCCCCGCAAGAAGGCCTCCTGAGAGGCCCCGGGCGGCCCCGAGCCTGCTTGCCCGGATGCTCTCCAGCGGGACGAACGGGAGCGAAGGGGACAGGCCCGCGTTAAGACTGCTCCCGTGCCCGCTGACACCCCGCTCAAGGTCCGCATTCTCGATGCCATCCGCGATGTCCCGGCCGCCCAATGGGATGCCCTGGTCGCCGACGGCGCGCCCCCCTTCGTGCGCCACGCGTGGCTGTCCGCCATGGAGGAGAGCGGCAGCGCCACCGAGGACACCGGCTGGGCCCCGCACCACCTGACGCTGTGGCGGGGCAAGAAGCTGGTCGCCGCCGCGCCCGCCTACCTCAAGTTCCACAGCATGGGCGAGTACATCTACGACTTCGGCTGGGCCAACGCCGCCGCCCAGCTGGGCGTGGAGTACTACCCGAAGCTGCTCGTGGGCGGCCCCCTGTCCCCCGCCACCGTGCCGCGCTTCCTCACCGCCCCCGGAGAAGACGCCGCGCTCTTGCGCCGCGCGCTCCTCCAGGCCGCCGTGGAGACCGCCCAGGCGCAGGACTGCTCCGGCGTCCACGTGCTCTATCCCACGGATGAAGAGGCGGACTTCCTGGAGGAGGCGGGGCTCGCGCGCCGCATCACGCTCCAGTTCCATTGGAAGAACCCGGGATACCAGCGCTACGACGACTACCTGGCCCGCTTCGACTCCAAGCGCCGCAACCAGCTCAAGCGCGAGCGCGCCGCCGCGGCCACCCAGGGCATCCAGCTGCGCACCGTGCGCGGCGCGGACCTGACACCGGAGCACGCCCAGCGCGCGTACACCTTCTACACGTCCACCTGCGAGCGCCACGCCTGGGGCCAGGTGCAGCTCACCCCGGGCTTCTTCGAGCGCGTCTTCCGTGACCTGCCCGACACCGTGGAGATGGTGGAGGCGGTGAAGGACGGGCAGGTCATCGCCGGGGCCTTCAACCTGGCCACGCCGGAGCGGCTCTACGGCCGCTATTGGGGCTGCACGGAAGAGCACCCCTTCCTGCACTTCAACGTCTGCCTGTATCAGTCCGTGGACGACTGCATCCGTTCGGGCCGCAAGGTGTTCGAACCCGGCGCGGGCGGCGAACACAAGGTGACTCGCGGCTTCGAGCCCACCGCCGTACACAGCGCCCACCTGATTTTCGACAAGCGCCTGGACAAGGCCGTGCGGAGCTTCCTGCGCATGGAGCACATGCGGCTGGCACCCGCCGTGGAGGAGGCGGAGCGCATCTGCGGCCTCAAGCCGTGGGCCGGCTCCGGCGTCGGCGGGGCCCCCGGGTCCACCGGTACCTGAAAAACCTGAACGTCTGTCCGCCAGCCCACCGGCCAGTGGGCATCCGCGCTCGGTTCAAGTTGTGAAATCGGGGTGAACCTCTAGAGTCCGCCCCCATGAAAGTCCCGGAGACAGAGGAAGACTTCATCCAGTGGTACGAAGACTGCTGGGCGGACCGCGACGAGGTGGAGTACCCGAAGCTGTTCGGCGCCATCCGAGAGGAGGTGGACCTCCTGGAGGGCACCGGCGTGCTGGAGGGGTGGCTGGAGAGCGAGCTGGCCCAGGGCACGGAGATGGATCCGAACTGGCTGCCCATGGGCGTGCGCGTGGCGCCTCCCAGTCCAGAGCACCCGTACTGGACCTACGTCACGAGCGGCCTGTCCAACCCCTTCACGGTGGCCCCCGGCGAGGACCTGGCGGACGACGCCCGCAGCGGCCTGGGCTACGAGATGGTCATCCACACGCCCGAGGAGGAGCGCTGGCCGGTGCTGCGCCTCCTGGACATGATGGCCTACAACCTCGTGTGCGCGCGGCTGTTCGCCATGGGCCACCGCTACCCGGTGGACGGCACTCTCACCGGCAGTGAGACGAAGCTCGCCGGCTTCGTGTTCGTGAAGGACGCCAACCGCCCCAGCCACTTCACCCTGCCCAGCGGCCAGGTGGAGCTGCTCACGCTGGTGGGCGTGACGAAGAACGAGATGGCCTTCGCGCGCTCCAACGGCATGGACAGCCTGCTGAAGCGGCTGGCCGACCCCGCGAACCCGAGCACCGCGTTCATCACGCGCCCGGAGCGCGACGAGGCGAAGCTGTAGCTCCCCCACCCTCGCCGCCGCCGCGCTGACCGGCGCGCGGCGGCGAGGACTCCACCAGCGAGTGCAGGAGGCCCGGCTCGAAGGGCTTCTCGATGCGCGGCAGCGGCACGGCCTGGAGGAAGGCGCGGGCGCGCTCCGTGAAGCTGCCGCCCGTCATGAACACGAAGCGCGACAGGAGCTCCGGCCGGCGCCGCGACAGCTCCGCGTGCACGTCCATGCCGGTGAGGTCCGCCATCATCAGGTCGCAGAAGACGCGGTCGAAGGCGTCGTCCTGCTCCAGCAGCGCCAGCGCCTCCCGGCCGCTGTGCGCCACCACCACGTCATGCTGCCGGCCGAGGATGCGCCGGAGCACCGAGGTGAGCTGAGGCTCGTCGTCCACCACCAGCACGCGCTTGCGCGAGGGCCCGTCGTCCGCGCGCACCGCGGGGACGCCCGGGTGGACGATGGGCTCCGAGACGGGCAGCCGCACCTGGAAGGTGCTGCCCATGCCGGGGATGCTGGTGGCCGTCAGCTCACCGTGCATGCTGCGCACGAGCCCCAGGCAGATGGACAGCCCCAGGCCGCTGCCCTCCCCCACGGGCCGCGTGGTGAAGAACGGCTCGAAGGCGCGATGGAGGACCTCCGGCGTCATGCCCAGGCCGGTGTCGGACACCTCCGCCAGCACCCACGCGCCCTCGCGGCGGGTGGTGAGCGTCACGCGGTGCCTTTCGAAGGCGCCGGCGGGGATGGCGTGCGCGGCGTTGATGAGCAGGTGGAGGAACACCTGCCCCAGGCGCGCCTCGTGCGCCAGCGCGGGCGGCACCTGGCCGAAGTGGCGCTCCACCTGGGCGCGGCTGCGCAGGTGGGTCATGGCCATGGAGATGCCGAACTCCAGCGACGCGTGCACGTCCACCGGCCCCAGGCGCAGCTCGTCCGCGCGGGCGAAGGTCTGCAGGTCGCGCACGATGACGCGGATCCGCTCCGCGCCCTCCTTCGCCTCGCGCAGCGCCTCCAGCGCCTCGCCCAACACGTCCTGGAGCCCCGGACGGCGGGCGAGCGGCGTGAGCTGCTCCACCGCGAACTGGAGGTTGCCGGCGACGTAGGACAGGGGGTTGTTGATTTCGTGGCCCACGCCCGCGGCCAGCTGGCCCGCCATGGCCAGCTTCTCCGACTGCACCAGCCGCTCGCGCGCGGCCATCAGCTCGTGCGTGCGGCGCTGGGCCAGGGCCTCCGCCTCCAGGCGGCCGGAGTGCTCGCGGGCGAGCAGCGCGTCGCGCTCCGCCTGCACGCGCTTCTTGTCGGTGATGTCGCGCGCGTAGGTGGAGATGTTGCGGCCGCTGGACCAGGCGTGCACCTCGTGCCAGCGGTCCCTGCCGGTGCGCAGCTCGAAGAGGCGGTAGCTCTCCTCGGCGGCCACCTCCCGCATCGTGCGCTCGAACGGGGTGCCGCACAGCTCCGGGCACGACTCCCACAGCACGCGGCGGAAGAGCTCTTCCTGGGAGCGGCCGGTGAGCGCGGCCGCGTTGCGGTTCACGTAGGTGAGGCGCCAGTCCGTGTCCACGGTGAAGAAGGCGTCCGGCATGCTCTCCAGCACGTCGCGCACCCAGTCCAGCGTCTCGCGCAGCCCCTCCTCCACCCGCTGGGCGCTGGTGATGTCACGAAGGCGCAACAGCACCCCGTCCCGCAGCGGCACCGCCGTGCCCTGCAGCAGCACCTCCCCTTCGGTGAAGTGGTCCGCGTGCGGCCGGCCGGACTCCACCACCTGACGCAAGAGGTCCATGCGCCCGGCGATGCCGCCCTTCGAGGACACCTCGCCCAGGCGCCGGCCACGCAGGTACTCCGGCCCCCGGCCCAGCGCGCGCGCCGCGGCGGGGTTCGCCCAGAGCCACTCGAAGTCCTGGATGACTCCGCCCGGCGAGCGCACGGCGCGCAGCACCATGCACGCCTCCGGGTGTTCGCGCTCGGCCTCCTCCAACGCGGCCAGGAGCGCATCCGGGAGCGGGAGGGCCACGGTCGTATCGGTCGCGGACATCCGCCTCCTCGCGGCCCAGGCAGTGCCCAACCCCCGGGAAGCCCGCATGTCGCCACGAATCGCACTGCGGCTCAAGCCAGCCCCAGTCTTCGTATCTTTCTTAACCTTCTCGAATTACAGACACGTGAGAGTAAAAACCGGAAGGAATGGAAAGACTCCCCTCTGGACCGGAACGTCGGCCAGACTCATGCCTGCCCATGCGCCCTACCCTCATCACGCACGTCTCGTTCGAAGCCCTGCACCTGTCCCTGACGGAGCCGTTCGCCATCGCCACCGGCGCGCAGCTGGCGGCGGAGAATGTTCTTGTGCGCGTGACGCTCGCGGACGGCACCGTGGGGTTGGGCGAGGCGGCGCCCTTCACGGCGGTGAGCGGGGAGACGCAAGCCAGCACGCTCGCTTCGTTGGAGCCGGTGCGCGAGCTGCTCGTGGGCCGCGACGCCCAGGAGTGGCGGCCGGCGTCGGAGGCGCTGGGGGATGCGCTGACGCTGGCGCCGGCCGCGCGGTGTGGCGTGGAGATCGCGCTCCTGGACGCGCTCACGCGGCACCACCGCATCCCGATGTACGCCTTCTTCGGCGGGGCGGGGACGTCGCTGGACATCGACATGACGGTCACCGCCGGAGACGTGGCGCACGCGGTGGCGTCGACGCGGGCCATCCTGGGGCGCGGCATCGACACGGTGAAGGTGAAGGTCGGCGCGTTGGACCCGGACACGGACGCGGCGCGGCTCGTGGCCATCCACCAGGAGGCCCCGAAGGCGCGGCTCATCGCGGACGCGAACGGGGGCTACGACGTGGCGGAGGCGCTGGCGTTCCTCAAGGAGCTGGAGCGCGCGGAGGTGCCGCTGTCGCTGTTCGAGCAGCCGGTGGCCGACGTCGCGGGGCTCGCGGAGGTGACGCACCGCTCGAAGGTGTCGATATGCGCGGACGAGTCGGCGCGCTCGGTGAAGGACGTGCTGCGGCTCATCCGTGAGAACGCGTGCCACGGCATCAACATCAAGACGATGAAGTGCGGGATGGTGGATGCGGTGACGATGTGGAGCCTCGCCCGCGCGGCGGGGTTGGAGCTGATGGTGGGCGGCATGGTGGAGAGCGTGCTCGCGATGACCGCGTCCGCGCACCTGGCGGCGGGGCTGGGCGGCTTCAGCTACGCGGACCTGGACACGCCGCTGTTCATCGCGAACCACCCGTTCCAGGGTGGCGGTCAGTACTCGGGCTCACGGCTGACGTTGGACCCGAACGCGCTGGGGCACGGCGTCACGCTGCGCTGAGGCCTCAGCCCTTCACCGGGGAGGAGGCCACGTCCAGCGCCTTCTCCTTCCGCGCCATGCGTGCCCCTCCCGGAAAGGACTTCACGATTCTTCACAGGGCCGTGGCCCAGAGGGAAGGAAAGGCGTTCTGGCGCCGCGCGGCGTGGCGAACGCGGCGGGCGCGGTTAGGGATGAGGGGCTCATGTTGGATGCGCCCTCGTCATCGCCCAGGCTCGCGCTCGTGTCGGAGGACCCCCTGGCCCGGGGTGCGCTCGCACGGGCGCTGAGCGACCAGGCGGAGACCTGGACGATGGTGGCGGCGGGCACGCAGGTGGAGCTGGAGGCGACACGGGGCGAACCGCCTGACGTGGTGCTCTGGGACACGGGCCTGCGGCTGGAGGAAGGCGCGGCGCCGGACCTGGGCGCGCCCGTGCTGGCGCTGGTGGCGGACGAGGCGGCGGGGGAGCTGGCGCTGGGCGCGGGCGCGCGAGGCCTGCTGTTCCGCGACGTGGCCCCGGGGATGCTGGGCGCCGCGCTGCACGCGGTCGCGCGAGGCCTCACGGTGTTCGAGCCGGGCCTGTCTCACGTACGCGCCGCGCCCAGGAACACGGCGCCGTCGGGAGCTCCGGGGCCGGACACCCTGACGCCGCGCGAGCGCGAGGTACTGGGCCTGCTGGCGGAGGGCCTGTCGAACAAGGCCATCGCGGACCGGCTGGACATCAGCGAGCACACCGCCAAGTTCCACGTGAACGCGGTGCTGGCCAAGCTGGGCGTGCAGCGCCGCACGGAGGCGGTGGTGCGCGCGGCGCGGATGGGACTGGTGACGCTCTAACCACTCAGGGCGCGACGAGGGCGCTCAGGTGCTTCCACTCGTTGTCCAGCGAGGCCTTCAGCCAGTCGCGATGGAGTGATGGAAGGGGCCACCCATCAATATGAATCTGATTGGACGCGGCAACCATCGCCCGGCCCCTGGCGAGCTCCGCGGTCACAGCGGTCCGCTTCACATCGAAGTCTGGCAGCAACCCGGCGCCCTGCTCCATCTGGCGCAGGCCCATCAGCCGTTCCACCAGCGTGTTTCCTTCAGCGATGCGTTCGCCCAGGGTCCACAGGACGCGTCCCAGCCGAATCCGGTCCTTCTCTGTCAGCTCCGTCGTGGCTCCCACCCGCTTGAACAGGACCATGGGGCCCACCAAAGCCAATTCGCCCACCGCGGCCATGAAGGCTCCATCAACAGGAGCTTTGATTCCCGCCACCTTCATCCGCCGCTCCGCATCCGAGTACAGCCGAGCAAAGGAGGTGGTCCGGTACCGGGGCAGGGCAGCGATTCGCTCCAGTGCCTGAAGCTCTTCCGCCGTGAGCGGCGCCTCCTGCGACGTGTTCTCCAGCAGCATGAGCAATGGCAACTGCGATTCATGGGACGCGGCGGCGAGCGGCGTCAGCCGTTCCCGCAGCGAGGCTTGGATTTGCCGCCGCGCCGTTTCATCCCTGACTTCGCCGTGAAAGGTCTCGAGGGTCGCACGCAGCAGGTCGGGATCCGCCACCTCGGACAGGTGACGCGCCATCCACCGCTGCTGCTCCTTCGATGGCCCCCCCATCAACGCGGCGAGAAACCGTGTGTCCGGAGCCTGCGTGCCATTCCACACCGCACGGATGGCCACCGGTCCCCAACCGGGCGTTCCCTCCGGCAGGAGTGACTCCACCCCGAAGTCCGGACGCCCCGCCTCGATCCAGGCGGCGATGAAGGCCTCACGCCATTCACCGGCGGGGTTCGCCCGGCGCAGCTGAACGAGTGCTTCGAGAACCTGGCCTTCCGCCTGCTCGGGAGCCACCTCGCGCAACCGGGCCACGGTCTGCGCCGCCGCGTCCAGGGCTCCCTGCTCCAGCAGCACACAGGCCTGGACCATCAACGCCCCTGGCTCCTTCGGCGCGACCTTCAATACCGAGGCGAGCTCCAGCCGAGCCTCGGACAACGCCCCGGTCCGCGCCTGGCTCGCGGATTCGCGGATCCGGTCCGCGACGGTCCTCTGGGGAGCTTCATCCATGGAGGGAGCAGGCGTTGCCCCGGTCAGGAGCACGCCCAGGGCCAGCAGGGACAGGGACCGCCTCGGAGCAAGCATCCGCGCAGTCTACGCCTTCTTCCTTCCGCCGACCTCAGGTGCCGACGCGCAGCTCGCGCAGGTGTTCGACCACCCAGAGGTATACCGGTCCGACGTCCTTGAACTGGTTGTTGGAGATGGCCATCACCAGCGCTTCCGCCTCATCAATCGTGGCGTCCACCTCCAGGCCCATGCAGGCCAGGGCCTCGCACATGGCGAGCCAGGAGATGCGCTTGTTCCCGTCCACGAAGACCTGCTTCGTCGCGATGTAGAAGAGCAGGTAGACGGCGAACATCAGCCCCGGGACCGCTTCCTGCGGGGCGCCGTACTCCTCCGCGGTCCAGGCCGCGCCCAGGGTCGCGCCAGGGCCCAGGGCATCGCGGACGCCCACCCTGCCGCCATGCGCGGCGATGCCCTTGGCCTGCAACTCCTGGAGCCGGGCCAGGCCGCAGAACCGGTCATACGGCTGCGCGTCGCTCATTGGGCCAGCCTCCTCAGCAGCTCACTCCACTTTCGCAGGGCGTGCGCGTCACGCTCCTCGGCGCTTGGAACCGGCACGTTGGCGCCCTTCTGGCGGATCCAGATGAGCCGGGGTTCAGGCCCCATGACGACCAGCGCGGAGATCTCTCGCAGGTGAGAGGCCTGCGCCACCTGCTCCGCCGTGGCGGTCACCGTGAGGGCCCCGCCCTCCGGCCGCACGATCTGGATGGCCGGCGTGTTCGACACGCCGGAATCGAGTTCCCCAATGATGCCGTGAATCACTTCCAGGTGAGGCAGCACTCTGGGTCCCTCCAACTGGGATGCACGCTGGAACATGCCCCAGCCTATGACTTCTTCCTGACCCCGGATCGAGACGCCCGCTTTCTCAGGGCAGGCGACGCTTCCGCACGAGCAAGGTCCATCTGGTTGCTGCCCGCGGACCACTGCCGACCTTCGCGCGACTCCCACTCACGCACCGCTCGGGCCACGAGCGGTGCCTTGTCCTCCAGATAGTCCAGCGTCACCCGCCGCCGCTCGTACTCCTCGAGCCACTGCCTCCGATACCGGACCACCCGTTCATCGTGGTCCAGCCCCAGGAGGCGCAACGTCTTGGCCGCCCGCTCTCGCAGTTGCGGCGGGCAGCGTTCCGTGACCTGGAGTTGAAGCGACGGAAGGAGGAGCACGAACCAACCATCCTCGATTTCGAAGGGATCCATCAGGCGCTCGGAGACAAGCGCCTGCTTGCGGCTGTTGAGCCATCCGGCGGAGTACCGGAAATTGGTCCATTCGTAGGCGAGCCGTCGATCTTCATCGATGGAGATGAAGTGATCGACGGTCCCTGGCGCGCCCAGATACATCGCGGTGTAGGCACACCGCTCGAAGAAGGCTGCCGCGAGTTGCGCATTGCAGCGTCGCCAATACGCGGGCGGACGGCTGAGAGCTGTTGGATTGCCGCGAAGCCAGCGCCGCCCAGGTGCTCGCACCCTTGAGTCGAAGTCCTCAGGCTCGCTTCCTGGAACGCACCGGATCACGGCCGCCTCCCCCATCGCGAGCGACGACCCACCGGGGCCAGAACGGATCCTGCTCCGGGAGCAGGCGTCGCAGTTCGGAGTCGATTTCCTTCAGAGTGCCCAAACCCTCGCGCTCGCCTCGCATGTAGGCCTCGGCGGCTTCCACCGCGCGTTCAGCCTCCCAGGCACGCGCCTGGGCCAGCCCCATGACAGGCGACGTCAGCCAGTCGTTTGCATCTCCCTGCTTCGCCCAGGGGAGATGCCGCAGGCGCACCTGCTCCTTTTCGAGCTGGAAGAGGAAGAGAGCATCCTGCTCCTCGTCGAAGAACGGCTCCAGGGAGGCCAGCACCAACGGGGAGTGGGTCGTCAGGAACGTCTGGACGGACGTCTCGCTCGCGAGGCCGTCGATGACCTGGATGAGCGATCCGACGATCCGGCGCTGCCACAGCGGATGGAGGTGCGTCTCCACCTCATCCACCAGCAGGATGAACCGGGGATCCGGCGCCTGCCCGAGGAACTCCGAGGCCTGGAGGTGTTCATGCCACGCCCAGACGACGAGGTAGGCCAGGCCCAGGATGCGGCGCATTCCCGCGGAGGCATGCACCACCGGAATGGTGCCGTACGGCATGTCGAGGGTCGGGTAGTTCTGGACGTCCTCGATGGCCAACCGCATGGGCCGCCCGGGGCGGATGGGCTCGTCGCGAGGGGACAGCTGTTCCAGCGCCCGCTTCAACATCTGGAACGGTGACTGCGCGGAACCATCGTCCTGCAACTGCCAGGTCAACCAGTCCCGGACGAGCCCGTTACAGACCGTCGTCCCCTCGTACTTCAGGCCATCCCAGAGGTCCTGGGGCGAGAAGTGGAAGGCATCCGGCCTGCGAGGCGCATCCGGATCCGCGCGCGACGTCTTGTGCCAGTAGTTCCGCGCAGGGTCCCAGACGGAGAAGCTTCCGTCGACGCGCGCATAGACAGTCAGACCCGGCATGCTCGGGCGCCCTTCGGGCCAGGGCCACAGCTGCCGTTCCGGGTCGAAGTCGCTCGTCTTGTTCGAGGCCCGCCGCGTCTTGCCCGTCAGGGCCCAGTCAATCCGACGCCGCTTCGCGCCACGATGCGGCCACGCAGGCAAACCGGGCCACGTCCCGGTCAGGCTCCACCACGCCACGTCGAGCAGGAAGCTCTTGCCCAACCCGTTGTCGCCCGTCAGGACGTTCAGCCGGGGTGCGAACTCGACGTCCAGGCGAGGCGCGGGGCCGACCCCCTGAAGGTGAAGCTCTCGGAGCATGCACCGACACTTAGCGCATCCCGTCCATGCCGCCCACTTCCGGAAGCCTGGATGCAGGGGGGACACTCGTCCAGCGCACACCCGCCCCATCGTCCGACTGCTACACTCCGCACCCTCCATGGCCAACCAGGATTGGGTCTCGCGCCTGCTCACCGGACGCGCGTCGGCGGACAAGGGCCTCAGCGTCCATCTCTCCGAGCGCGACGGCGGCAGCCTCCACGACAAGATGCGGCAGGCGTATTGGTGGATCACCAACAACGCCGTCATCTGCCCCTACTACGACATCGAGTTCGGCGGCACCGCCGCCCTCAAGAACACCGCCGGGGACGAGGTCCACCTGCCGGAGGACATGAGCTACAGCTCGTTCGTCCTCATCCCGCTGCTCACCCTCTTCACCTGCCGCCGCGCCCTGCTCGTGGGCGGGCCGGGCCGAGGAAAAACCACCTCCGCCATCCTCATGGCCCTGCTCTCCGGCATGGGCCGCGAGGACGTCCACCGGGGCATCCAGCGCGGCCACCCGCAGCTGTCCATCGCGGACCTGCTCGGCGCGCCCCTGCCGTCCGACATGCTCAAGGCGGAGGACCTGTCCGCCGTGAAGGTCAGCTGGCGCAAGTGGATTGGCCAGCGCGTGAAGATCATCGACGAGTACAACCGCATCCCCACGAAGACCCAGTCCGCCCTGCTGTCGCTGCTGGGCGAGGGCTACGCGGAGATGATGGACCAGTACGTCTACACCGGCCGCTCGTCCTGGTTCCTCACCGCCAACGACGACCAGGGCGGCGGCACGTTCCAGGTCATCGAAGCGCTCAAGGACCGCCTGGACGTCGTCGTGCGCGCCGTGCCCTTCAACTCCGGCTTCGTGGACACGCTGCTCCAGCGCATCGAGTCCGACAAGTCCCCGGAGGAGATGCTCCCCAAGGACATCGTCTTCACGCCCGGCGAGCTGGAGAATGCCTACAACTCCATCCTCGCCGTGGAGGTCCCCAAGGGCGTGCTGGAGCGCGTGGCCTTCTTCCTGGGCCAGCTGGACTTCTGCCGCATGGCGTCCCCGCGCTTCGAGTTCAAGCACAAGGACACGCTGAAGCTCGCGGGACAGACCGTGTCCGCCGTGTGCAACGAGCAGTGCCCCTTGGACAAGAAGGTGCACCTCTGCACGCAGACGGAGAACGGCACCAGCGTGCGCGCGTACCAGACCATCCTCCACTTCGCGAAGGCGCTCGCGTTCTTCCGAGGCCACCGCGTGACGGAGCTGGAGGACTTCCGGCAGATCATCCCCTGGGTGCTGCACGAGAAGCTCACCCCCAACGCGCGCAGCCCCTTCTTCGAGGCGAAGGGCAACAAGCTGCTGCTCCAGGACCGCGTGGCGTGGATCCGCAACATGTTCGACATGGCCATGGCCCGCTACGGCACGCACGTGCCCGTGCGCCAGAAGGTCGTCGCCCTGCGCGCGGAGCTGGACCTGGGCCTGTCCGGCGTGGACCTGCGCACCACGGAGAAGCGCCTGTCCGCCGTCACAGTGCTGATGAACGACCTGATGACCCGCCAGGAGTTGTCCGGTCCGGTGTACGAGGACCTCATCCACTTGAAATCCCTCTACAGCCGCTACCGCAACTACGCGACGTGGCTGAAGGAGAACCCGGGCGGTCAGGGGAAACAGCCATGAGCGAGTTCGTCGACGACCTGGAGAAGGAGGCCCGCGGCCGGTTCGTGCGCTGGGACCGAGCGCTGTGGAGCGCGTTCCTCAACGGCCCGGTGGTCCGCCTGGGCCGGGCGCTCAAGGACGGCGACGCCGCGTCTGGAGAGGAGCTCCTGCGCGATTACATGCGCCTGGGCGCGGAGGGCATCGGGCTGGGCTACATGTATCCGGGGTCCGCCGGGCGGGAGAACTTCTTCACGCTCGCGTGGCGGGAACTGCTGCCTCGCCTGTTGCCGGACCTACGACAGGAGGAGCAGGCCCCGGCGCTCGCGCGCGTGTGGAACCTCAGCGAGAACCTGGAGTCCGCGCCACCCTGGGTGCAGCGGCTGTTCTGCCGCCTGGGCTCGAACCTGTCCTCGCTGGAGGACCTGGAGGGCCACCTGCACACCATCGCCAACGAGGCGATGGAGCCGCCGACCCAGGCGCTGGGCGACACGTCCACCGCGCAGTGGGTGGACCTGTCCCAGGAGGACTCGCGCTTCATGCCCGGGGAGATGCACTTCCTGGCGCCCGCCGTCGTCTGCGTGCACGACCGTCACCGCGCCACCGCCGCCGGCGGACGCGATGCGGCCACGCAGGGCGTGTGGCTGGTGAAGAAGCCCATGCTGCTGGGGCCCATGGGCTGCAACGAGCGGCTGGAGCCCGCGACGGGCAAGCCCTCCAAGGCGCTCACCTCGCTGGCGCAGCGCGACCCTCGCGCGGGGGACTGGTACAGCACCCAGCACAACGAATGGCGCGCGGTGGCCACGATGCACACGTCCCAGTGGCTGGCGGTCATCCTGCCGGCATGAGTGCGGGCGCGGCCTTCACCCCGGAGGAGGTGGAGCGGTGCTGGCGCGACGCGCTGGCGCTGTGGGACGTGCACGTGCAGTTGAGCCCGCCCGAACCGCACCAGCCCTTCCACCCCGGCGAGGCCACGCCGAACGAACCGCTCGCGTACATCGACCTGGTGCGCCGGCAGGTGTTCGTCCACTTCGAGCTGCTGGCCCGCATGGGCGCGCGCGACAGCCTCACCGCCGTGCTGGCCCATGAAATCGGCCACCACGTGCGCTTCCCGCACACGCTGGGGTGGGACGCGGAGCTGCGCGTGCTGGAGCAGCGCCTCATCCCGGGCCTGGGCCAGTCGCTCACCAACCTGTTCTTCGACCTCCAGGTGAACGAGTTCGTGGGGCGCACCCACGCGGAAGCGCTGTGCCAGGTGTACCGGGGCTTCCTGCGCACGCCCGACGGGCGCAAGAAGAACAAGAAGAAGAAGGAGAAGGACGGCGACACGGGCGGGCCGTCCCCGCTGTTCTGCTTCTACCTGGCCATCTACGAGGAGCTGTGGCGCAGGGAGCCCGGACACCTGGTGCCCGAGGCCCTGCTGCCGAAGCTGGAGGAGGCCTACCCGGGCTTCCGCGCGCAGGCGCGCATGTTCGTGCAGACGTTCTACGCGCTGCCCGACCCGCGCCTGCAATTCCTCTACTTCTGCGCCGCGTTCATCCGCTTCATCGACCTGCCCTCGGAGGTCGGCTTCTGCATTCCGCTGGCCGGCGACCTCGGCACTCCGGACGAAGGCGACCTGGACGCGGCGGTGCAGTCCGGAGGCCGGTGGGAGGACGCGCTGAACGAGGCCCGCGCGAACGGCTGGCTGGACGACTCTCACGACACGAAGGAGTCGGATCCGCTGGAGACCATCCGCCGCGCGACCGCGCACCTGCCCGGCAATGACGGCGGCAGGCTGCGGCGCGCGCTGGTGGCCCGGTACTACCGGCGGCTCGTGGACCAGTACATCCTCAAGCTGCCCGCTTCGCCCTCGAAGCCGGAGCCCTACCTGCGCACGATTCCAGAGGCGTGGGAGTACGGCGACGACCCGACCACCATCGACTGGACGCTCACGGTGATTTCGCAGGGGCACCTGGCCGCCGTGGCCCCGCTGCGCCGCGAGCTGGAGGCGGACCTGCCGCCCCCGTCGGACCTGGGCGTGCCCGCGCTGGAAATCTATCTGGACACCAGCGGCTCCATGCCCAACCCGCAGCAGGACCTCAACGCGATGACGCTGGCCGCGCAGGTGCTGTCGGCCTCCGCGCTGCGCAAGGGCGCCACGGTGCGCGGCATCATCTACTCGGCGGACAACCCCATCGTGTCCCCGTGGATGTACGACGAGGAGACGGCGCGCGACTTCTTCTTCCACTACATCGGTGGAGGGACGTGGTTCCCCGTGGAGGTGATGGACGAGCTGTCCGTGGAGCGGCCGGACGCGCTGCGCGTCGTCATCTCCGACAGCGACTTCCTGTACAACATGCGGCAGGAGAACGCGCTGCCGCGGTTTGCCCGCGCGATGAACCGGTCGCGCCGGGTGGTGGCCTTCCTCGCGCTGCCAGACGACGCCCCCGCGCGGCAGGTGATGGCGCCGGTGATGGGGAGCCCACGCTTCCGGCTGGCGACCGTGCAATGGATGTCTGACTTTGGCCGTGCCGCAGCGGCGCTGGCCGATGCCCTGTTGGAGAAATGATGGCGGTCTCGATTCCCCTCATCCGTGAGCAACTGGCGGCCACGCCCATCGTGTCGCCGTATCCGCATGACCTGGCGGTGGCCATCGTCTGCGACACCTTCCGCATGGCGAGCCAGCGTCCTCCGTCGCAGGCCGAGTGGGCGAAGCTGGAGCAGCGCGTGAAGAACCCGCTGTTCCAGGAGCAGGTGGGCATGCTCGCGCACGTGCTGGTGTCGTCCGACCTGCGCAAGAAGACGGTGCTCTACCTCACCGCGGACCGCACCCCGCAGGCGCGCCTCCAGCAGTTCTTCGAGGAGGTGCATCCCCTCACCGCGGAGATGATCCGCTCCAACGCCTTCCGCCAGGAGGAGTTCCTGCGCAAGTGGCTGGCGGCCCTGGGCGCGGACATCGAAGGCGAGACGGAGGCAGAGTCGAAGCGCCACCTCAAGGAACTGGACTACCGGCAGGCCGTGACGGACCTGCGCAAGGTGGAGGAGGCGCGCAAGAAGGAGGCGGACCGGCGCCAGGAGATGCTCCAGGAGGCCCAGCGCAAGGAAGCCGAGGCCCGAGGCTGGCGCGAGTGACGCTCGGGGTCGCGCCCAGGGCTCGCATCCGCCGCGACAGCCACACGCAGCGCCCGCACCTGCCGTGGGCGCTGGACGTGGCGGCGGGCCTGGCGCGCGGCACGGCCACGGTGGACGAAGCCGCCGCCCGCGCGGAGCTGGAAGGACGCCTGCCGGCTTTGCGTGACGCGCTCCTGGGCTCGCCCTACTACGTGCGCGTGCTGCGCGAGTCGGGCCTGCACCCCGGCGACCTGCGGCGTCTGGAGGACCTGCGGCACTTCCCCGCGCTGGACCGTGCCACGCTCGCGCGCCACTGGGAGGACGTGCCCACGCTGCCCGCCGCGTCCGACGAGTGCGTGGTGGTGAAGAGCTCCGGCACCACCGGGGACCCGGTGAACGTGCTGCGCGACCGGCGCGACTGCCTGCTCATGTGGGCCGTGCTGCGCTTCTTCACCGAGCGCACCAACACCGTGCCCCCGCAGCGTCCTCGCGTGGTGCTGCTGGATGCGCTGCCGGGCGGGCTGGAGTACTCGGTGCGCCTGCCGCTGTTCCACGACGGCGCCCTGCACCGCGTCTCCGTGCTGCGCGATGACGCGGTGGCGCGCCTGCGACGGGTGAAGGCCTCCGTCGTCTTCTCCGACCCGGAGGGGTTGCGCTGGCTGCTGGCCCATCCGGAGGTGCCGTCTCCCCAGCTGGTGCTCACCTCCGCGCAGCACCTGCCGCACGCGCTGCGCGACGCGTGGAAGCAGGAGCGCGGCGTGCCGGTCCTCAACTACTACGCCGCCACGGAGACGGGGCCGCTCGCGTGGGAGTGCCTGGAGGACGCGAACCGGGGACGCTTCCACGTGCTCACGCCGGACGTCTGGCTGGAGCCGGACGGGGACGAGGTGGTGGTGACGCGGCTGCGCCCCAGCGTGCTGCCGCTGTTGCGCTACCAGCCTGGGGACACCGGCACCGTGCGGCGCGACGCCTGCGCCTGCGGCTTCCACGGCTGGACGCTGACGGGCTTTGGCGGACGCGGAGCCTGCGCATTCCACACGCCCTCCGGCCGCGCGGTGGACGCCTGGTCGCTGGCGTGGGTGTTCAAGCACCACCCGCTGCGCGCGTTCCGGCTGACGCAGGTGACCCGGGAGCACTTCACGCTGGAGCTTTCAGGCGCGCCCGCGGACAGCGTGGCGGCGTTGTGCGAGCGACTCACCGCGGCGCTACGCAACCTGGGCTGGACGATGCCGGTGGTGGAGGCGCTGGGTGCGGAAGGGCTGGCACCGGCCGCCAAGCCGCTCCCCTTCCGTTGCGAGCTGACGCTTCCGGGGTGAGCCAGCCCTTCGCCCGGTCGTTTGCCCTGGATTCCCGCGCCTCGCGTGAAGATTCTCCCAGGGAGGGTGCACCCGCACGGAGGACACATGGAGACTCGGAAGCTGGGCAGGCAGGGCCTCACCGTTTCGGCGCTGGGCCTGGGCTGCATGGGCATGTCGGAGTTCTACGCGGGCCGCGACGACGCGGAGTCGGAAGCCACGCTGCTCCATGCGCTGGACCGGGGCATCACCTTCTTCGACACGGCGGACGCCTACGGACCCGGCCGCAACGAGGAGCTGGTGGGCCGCGTGCTCGGCCCCCACCGCCAGAAAATCATCCTGGCCACGAAGTTCGGCCTGGTGCGTGACCCCGCGAATCCCCAGTCGCGCGGCGTCAACGGCCGGCCGGACTACGTGAAGCAGGCGTGCGACGCGAGCCTGAAGCGCCTGGGAATGGACGTCATCGACCTCTACTACCTGCACCGCGTGGACCCGAAGACGCCCATCGAGGACACCGTGGGCGCGATGGCGGAGCTGGTGAAGGCCGGCAAGGTGCGCTTCCTGGGGCTGTCGGAGGTGAACTCGGAGACGCTGCGCCGCGCGTGCGCCGTGCATCCCATCACCGCGCTCCAGTCGGAGTATTCGCTGTGGAGCAGGGACCCGGAGGACGGTGTCCTCCAGACGTGTCACGAGCTGGGCGTGGGCTTCGTCCCCTACAGCCCGCTGGGTCGCGGCTTCCTCACCGGCCAGTTCAAGCGCTTCGAGGACCTGCCGGAAGACGACTACCGCCGCCACTCGCCGCGATTCCAGGGGGAGAACTTCCAGCGCAACCTCAAGCTGGTGGAGCACATCGACCGGCTCGCGAGCCAGAAGCAGTGCACGCCCGCGCAGCTGGCGCTCGCCTGGGTGCTGTCGCGCGGCGAGGACGTGGTCCCCATCCCCGGCACCAAGCGCCGCAAGTACCTGGACGACAACCTGGGCGCCCTGGACGTGAAGCTCACGCAGGAGGACCTGGCGGCCATCGAGTCCATCGCTCCGCCGGGCGTGGCCGCGGGCGAGCGCTACCCCACCGCCATGCAGGGGTTCCTCCAGACCGACGCACGGAAGGAGGCACGCTGACGGTGGGCCCCAGGCCCGTCCGCCCCGCGCATCCATGACCGCGCCCGCTCCGTCCGCCCCGCCGCATCCGCCGGTGCCTCCCTCCTCTCCGTCTCCGCGCGCGCCGGAGTCGTTCCAGAAGCAAGAGGGCTCCGCGCTGCTGAGCTACGGGCTGGCGACGGCGGGCGTCCTGGTGGCGTTCCTCGCCCAGCGGCTGCTGTGGCCCTACATGTCCAGCGCCCCGTTCCTGGCCTTCTTCGCCGCCGTCGCGTTCGCGGGCTGGCGGGGAG
>NZ_RAWR01000182.1:0-22401 GCF_003986945.1 Corallococcus sp. AB018
GGCGGCGCGTCCGGGGCACGTGCTCCTCGTGCAGTCCCTGCAGCGGGCCTTCCTGGGAGGAGCCGCCCAACTGCTGCCGCTCATGGGCGGAGCGGCGCTGCGCGAGTGGGCCTTCCGCGCGATGGCAATCCTGCACGAGCGCGACGTGCAGGCACTTCAGCATGAGCTGCCGGCACTGCTGAAGGCGCGCGATGAGCGCGTGCTGAATGCCTTCGCTCCGGTCCCCATGGCGCCTGCGTCCCCCGAGGCCCCGCGCGCCCAGGAGGAGCCCCTCGGCGCCACCGTGCAGGACAAGGCACCCGCGGCGCATCCCTGCGTGGAGGAGCATGGCATTGGCCGCAGCGAATCAGCCGCCGAGCAGGATGAGTCGCTGGAGGTCCCCCCGCCCTACTTGGGCGCCCCTGAGCACCTTGAACAAGACGGCAAGGACACCGAGGCGCTCGCGGTTCCAGCCGGCCCCCAGGTGGCGGCTCTTGCCGTGAAGCCGGACAACAGGTCGCCGCCGTCTCCTACCCCCTTGATGTTCGCCCCGTGCGAGCTCGACCTGGCGTGCGCCGACGAGGACATGACGGACGCTTCGTCACCGGAAGAGGGCATCCAGTCCGAGCCTCCACACTCCGACCGTTGTGAGCAGACACGCGTGACGGCGCATACGGTGAGCGGACCACTTCATGCCATTCAGGGTCTCCTGATCCGGTGGGCTGCGCGCCTCTGGCGCTTGCCTATTCCAGGATCTTCGCCTGTTTCGTGACTAGCGACAGCCCGGCGTGTCCGCACACCCTCTGCTGACGGGTAGCGACCTCGCGTCTGGGCAGCCTGCCTAGAAGGCGTACCGCACGCGGCAGTACGGCAGGTGCTTCGCGAGCAGCGCTTCGAACTCCGCCACGTGGCGGCCCTTGAATCCGGTGCGGTAGCGCACGTTGGCGCCACCGCCCTGGGACACCTTCGTCTCCTGGATTTCGGGCCGCCACAGCAGCTCCTCCGCCTTCGGGTGCCAGCGCAGGTTCACCTCGTGCAGGCCCGCATTGTGCGTGAGGAAGATGATTTCACACGCGAGCTGCTGCTTCGCCCGTTCCCCAATGCCTGCGTCCACCTGCTGGAACAGCTCCACGTAGGCGTCCTGCCAGCCCTCGTGGAGGACGACGGGGGAGAAGTTGAGGTGCACCTCGTAGCCGGCGGCCACGAAGTCATCGATGGCGGCGATGCGCTCCGCGATGGGACTGGTGCGCACGTCCAACAGCTTCGCCGGCGCGTGCGGCATCAGGCTGAAGCGGATGCGCGTCTTGCCCTTCGGCTCGTAGGTGAGCAGCTCGCGGTTGACCAGCTTGGTGGCGAAGCTGGCCTTGGCGTTGGGCAGCGTGGTGAACAGCCGCACCAGGTCCCGCACGTTGTCGCTGATGGCCGCGTCCGCAGAGCAGTCGCTGTTGCACCCGATGTCGTAGACCCACGCGTGCGGATCCACCGTGTTGGGCTCCAGCTTGGGCCCGCGCTTGTGCGCGTGCTTGCGGATGGCCTCCTGGATGCGGTCGATGTTCACGAACACCGTGACCGGGTTCGCGTAGCCCTTGTTGCGCGGCACGTAGCAGTACGCGCACGCCATGACGCAGCCGTTCGCCGTGGAGGGCGCGATGAAGTCCGAGCTGCGGTCGTTGGCGATGAAGGACAGCGTCTTCTTCACGCCCAGCACCAGGGTGCTGCCCTTGATGCGATTCCAGGCCTCCACGTTGCCTTCGTTGCCGAAGAGGCCGGGGATGTGCTGGTGCGAGGCCACCTCCACCCGCTCCGCGTCCGGGTAGTGCTCGAGAATCTCCCGGCCGCGCGCATGCTCCCGCACAGCGGGCTCCAGGTAGATGCGCGACACCTTCAACAGCCGGTCGAGCGGGCCGGGGCCCTTCAGGACGGCGGCCGGGCGCGGGGCGGGGTCCGGGAGGAAGAGGTCCAGGTTCGTCACCCGGCGGATGTAACCGTGTTTCGTCTCCCATGCACCCGCGGTGGCCCACCCTGACGTCGGGCGGGCCACCGGGCAGGGGCCTGCTGTCAACGCTCGGACGGAACCGCGCGGCCTGTGGAGGCGGGGGCCGGCGCGTCCAGTTGCTTCCACAGGGCCTCAGGCAGCGGGGGCCGCTTCTCCATCGCCGCCGCGACGCTCGCGGTGGGCGCGTAGACGCGGTGGTTGTTCACTCGGAAGTCGCTGTCCGTCACGGTGGAGATGACCGCGACGCGGCCCAGGTCGTCGATGGGCGGCCCGTCCGCTCGGAACGCGACCCGGTCCACGAGCAGCACCTCCGCGGCACCGGGTGGCGTCACCCAGACGGAGTAGCGCTTCGCGAGCAGGTCCACGTTCATGCGGAAGTGGTACGTCTGGTTGCGCACGTACGGCACCCGGCGGATCCACGAGTAGCCCGCGCCGTTGCGCACCTGGAAGATGCCGTCCTCACTCATGCGCAGCGCCATGTTCAGCCGGTTGAAGGCTGTCACCTCCGTGGAGCTGTCCGTCCAGCCCACCACGCCGCCGCCCAGGTTGTCCGCCAGCGGGGTGAGGTCGAACTCCACGATGCGCGTGCCCGTGTTGGTGGTGCCCAGCAGGTGCTGGCTCCGCGGCAGGTCCAGCTTCGAGTACCAGGGGTAGTTGGGGCGCGGGTTGAAGCGCAGCAGCGCCTCCAGGAAGTAGTAGTCGCCGTAGATGAGGCTGACGTTGATCTCCTGCCCCGCCGGGTAGTTGCCCACGCCGTGCAGCAGCAGGCCCGGGCTGTTGGTGCCCTGCGCCAGGTACGCGGGCGACGCCAGCGAGTCGAGCATGGCCAGCGCGGCGTTGCGGTAGGTGGTGCGCCGCGTGGCGTCCGTCTCCAGGGTGCTCAACTCCAGCAGGGCGGACGCGACGGCGGCCGCGGCGGAGGAGTCCTTGGACTGGCTGGGCGCGTTGAAGTCCCAGTTGGGCACGCGGTCCGCGGGCAGGTTCGCCAGGTAGTAGTCCGTCACCCGGCGGGCCGCCGTGAGGAAGCGAGCGTCCTGCGTGTAGCGGTACACCATCGTGTAGCCGTAGATGAGCCACGCCTGCCCGCGCGCCCAGGTGGAGCTGGCGGAGTAGCCCTGGAAGGTGCCTCGCGAACGGATGGTGCCGTTGTTGTTGTAGTCCACGTAGTGGAACGAGCTGCCATTGGGGCGCACCGCGTCCTGGAGCGTCCGGAGCGCGTGGTTCACCGCCATGGTGCGCCAGATGGCGGGACCGCCGTTCTGGGCGCCCCAGAGCAGCAGCTCGATGTCCATCATCGTGTCGGTGACGAGCGGGATGTTCCAGGCCGAGTTCCAATCACAACAATCGATGATGCCGACGGTGCTGTTGTAGCGCGTGGCCAGCGACGCGGCGGAGGTGAGCAGCACGTCTCGGTAGTAGGGATTGCCGGTGAGCCGCCACGCATTGCCGTAGCTGTTGTACATCTTGAAGCCCAGGTCGTGCGTCTCCGTGTTGGTCTTCTGGACCTCCAGGGGGCGCGTCCACATGTCCGCGCGGTCACGCCAGTAGGGCTCGTTGGCGACCTGGAACATGAACCACATGCTCCCGGGGAAGAAGCCCTGTGTCCACGCGACCTTGTCCGTGTTGGCCACCGTGGTCCACGTCCCGTTGGACAGGGATGCCTTGGGTGAGCGGTTCACGCTGGGCATCTCCAGCACGGTGTCCGCGAGCTGCGAGCGGGCGAACGTGAACACGCGCACCGCGTCCGCGTCCGTGAAGGCATTCGCCACCGGCGCCACCAACAACGCCAACATCCACCACAGCTTCACTCCCGGCTTTGGCAATCCCATACACCCTCCCCTGTCTGACCGGCGCGGAAGGTGTCGGTGTGCCACCCCGGGGACCAGCGGCCCCGGGGTCTCAAGCGGCCGCTCCCCCCGCCCTGACGGAGGGATGGGGTGTGCCCTACCCGACCCGGGGCGCGGCTCCGGTGAACACGGGCGGCGAGTAGCCCGCGGGCTTGTCCCCCACCGCGGCGTTGCCGTGCAGGTTCAGCTGGTAGGGATTGGAGAACATGCCGTGGGGGAACGGCACGGGCGGCGCGCTGGCCTCGTCCAGCTGGCGGCGCAGCTCGGCGGGGATGCTGAAGTCGAGCGCGGCGAGGTTGCCGTCCAGCTGCTTCGGGTTCGTGGCGCCGATGATGACCGAGCCCACCCCGGGCTGCGTGGCCACCCAGTTCAGCGCCACCTGGGACATGTCCCGGCCCAGCTCCTTGGACACCTGCTCCAGCGTGGAGACGATGCGCCAGTTGCGTTCCGTGAACAGGCCCAGCTGGTTGCCGCCCACCGCGGAGTTGAGGCGGCCCTCGCCATGGGCGCCGGACTCGCTCGGCCGGTACTTGCCGGAGAGCAGCCCCGCGCCCAGCGGGCTCCAGGTGGTGATGCCCATGCCCAGCGTCTGGGCCAGCGGCACGTATTCGTGCTCCAGGCTGCGCTCCACCAACGAGTACTGGAGCTGCAGGTTGATGAGCGGCGTGAGCGCGTGCGCCTCCGCCCAGGTCTGCGCGCGCGCCGCGTACCAGGACGGCACGTCGGACAGGCCCGCGTAGCGGATCTTCCCCGCGCGCACGAGGTCATCGAACGTGCGGACCACCTCCTCCGCCGGGGTGAGGCGGTCCCAGGTGTGCAGCAGGAACAGGTCGATGTAGTCCGTGCGCAGCCGCTTCAGTGAAGCCTCCACCGCGCGCAGCATGTTCTTGCGGCTGTTGCCGCCCGCGTTCGGGTCGCCCGGGCGGGTGGCGTTGTACGTGTACTTGGTGGCGACGACGACGCGGTCCCGGTCGCCACGCTCCTCCAGGAACTTCCCGATGAGCGTCTCACTGCTGCCGTGCGTGTAGAGGTCGGCGGTGTCCACGAAGTTGCCGCCCGCATCCAGGTAGCGGTTGAACAGCGTCCGGGACACGTCCTCCGTGGAGCCCCAGGGACCGCCATAGGTCCCCTCCTTCCCGAACGTCATCGTGCCCAGCGACAGCGGGCTGACGCGCAGCCCCGAACGGCCCAGCAGGTAGTAGCGATCCATCGACATGGTGTGACTCCCTTCCAGCGGCTTATTTGGACCAATCAATCCATATACAGACATGCGAAGACGGCGCGGGGGCTTCCCGCGACGGAAGAACAGCGGGGTGGGCTACTGGGCCCTGAGGCCCGCCATCGCGAAGTCCACGACGTCGCGCAGGGCGTCTGGCGGGGTGCCGGCCTTGGCGCTCAGGCGCAGCCCGCCGATGGTGGCCAGGAGGAAGCTGGCGGCGACGCCCGGGTCCACCCTGGGATTGAGCTCTCCCTTGCGCTGGGCATCCTTCACGACGCGCTCCAGCGCGCCCTGGCCCAGGGCGCCGCCAGTCTTCAGCAGCGTGGCGACCTCCGTGTCCACGTGCGCGAGCTCCGCGGTGGCGTTCACGAAGAGGCAGCCCCGGGCGCGCACCTTCTGGGTGCCATTGGGGATGGAGAGGAGGTACTCGCGGATGGCGCTCAGGGGCGACGGATGGGAGCGCAGGCACTCCACCAGGTTGGCGCTGTACTCCGCCTGGTAGGCGCGCAGGGCCTCCAGGTAGAGGCCGTGCTTGTCCCCGAAGGTGTCGTACATGCTCTGCCGGCCAATGCCCATGGCGCGCAGCAGATCGTCCGTGGAGGTGGCCTCATAGCCCTGCTCCCAGAAGACCTGCATCGCCCGGCGCACCGCCTCGTCCCGGTCGAACTCTTTCGTGCGTGCCATGCCCCCTACGTAATGATTCTGGACTGACCTGTCAAAATAATCGGTCCGCGGCTAGAAGCCGGGCGGGCGCTCGCCGGCGACGCCGGAGGCCCGCTCCAGGGCGATGCCCACGCGGCCCAAGGTGCCCTCGTCGAAGAGCTGGCCGATGAGCGTCACGCCGTGGGGGACACGGCGCGGGGTGGCGAAGGTGGGCATGGGGCGCTTGGGGTCCGGTGCCCAGTCGCTGCGGGCCTTGGACACCTCCACGAAGCCGGTGCGCAGCGTGAGGGACGGATGGCCCGTGTGGTTGGTGATGGTGAGGGCTTCGTCGCGCAGCGAAGGCACGAGCAGCACGTCCACTTGAGACATGATGCGCGCCATCTCCTGGGCCACCTTGCGGCGCATCCGGTCCGCCTGGACGAAGTCCACCGCGGACAGGAAGCGGGACTGGCGGAAGAGGTTGGGCCACGCGTCGGGCGTCTGCATCTTCAGCGCATCCACGCCGTGGGTGAGCGTGAGCTCTTCGAACGCGGCGGCGGCCTCCGCGAAGAGGATGACGTTGAGGGCGGAGTACGGCCAGTCCGGGAACTGCACCTCCACCGGCATCAGGCCCAGTCCCTTGAGCGTCTCCAGCGCCGCGCGGTCCACGTCCGTGGCGGGGTTCTCCTTCATCCACGCGGGCACGTAGCCCACGCGCAGGCCCTTCACGGGCGCGTTCGCGTCGAAGTCCAGCTTCGCGGACACACTCGCCACGTCGCCCGCGTCCGCGCCGTTGAGCGCGGCGAGCACCAGCAGCGAGTCCTCCACCCCGCGCGTCATGGGCCCCAGCTTGTCCAGCGACCAGCACAGCGTCATCGCGCCCGTGCGCGGCACGCGGCCGTAGGTGGGGCGCAGCCCGGTGATGCCGCAGCGCATGGACGGCGACACGATGCTGCCTCCCGTCTCACTGCCCAGGGAGAAGCCCACGAGCCCGGCCGCCGTCGCCGCGCCCGGCCCCGCGCTGCTTCCCGAGGAGCCCTCTTCCGGCAGCCACGGGTTCTTCGTCTCGCCGCCGAACCAGATGTCATTGAGCGCGAGCGCACCCAGGCTGAGCTTCGCCACCAGCACGGCGCCCGCGCGGTGCAGCCGCTCCACCGCCGCGGCATCCGTGGTGGGGACGCGGTCGCGGAACGGCTCGGCGCCATAGGTGGTGCGGATGCCCGCGGTGTCCACCAGGTCCTTCGCTCCCCAGGGGATGCCATGCAGCGGGCCCTTGTAGCGGCCCGCCGCGATGTCCTTGTCCGCCTGCCGGGCCTGCTGGAGCGCCAGCTCCTCCGTCAGAGTGATGACGCACTGGAGCTTCGGGTCATGGCGCTTCAGCCGCGACACGTAGAGCTGTGTGAGCCGCTCGGACGTGATGGCTTGTGACTGCACCCAGCGCGACAGCTGCGTGAGCGGCGCGAAGGCGATGTCCTCCTCCTTCGCGGGCAGTGGCACCTTCGCGTCTCGGCTGCGCACGAAGCGCTCCTTCGCGGGCGCGGTGGGCTTGAGCCCCGGCAGCGACGGGTTCCACTGCGAGGCGGGCGACAGCGTGGGCTCCAGCTCCAGCTTGCGAGGGCCGGTACGGCGCTCGTGCAGCGGGGCCAGGGACACGCGCCAGTTGCCGGCGGCCTGGGTGCGCTCGGCGGGCGTGAGCTGCACCTGCATCAGCTTTTCGGCCTCCGCGAAGGTGGTGGGGCTCACCTCCGGCCCCACCGTGGGGCCCGCGCCGAAGGTGGGCGGCGCACCGGCCGGCGGGGCGGACGTGCCCGCGTCCGGCGCCGCGGAGACAGCGGTGCTCGCGAGTCCAATCACGGTGTGGGTCAGGAACTGCCGACGCGAGCTGCTCATTGCGCGACCTCACGGATGAAGCGAAGGGGGCGCCAGTGTGCCACCGCCTACGAGCGATGCACGTCGCGGAAGGCGAGCATGGCGCTCAGCTGCTGTTCCTTCGCGTCATCGAACCCGCACGTGGCGTCCCACGTGGCCGGGTTCTCGTAGGTGCCGAACAACATGTCCCAGATGGGGAGGTCGCCGTAGTTGTTCTTGTGCTTGCCGTACTCGTGATGGATGCGGTGCATCTCCGGCCGCTGGAAGAACCAGCCCACCCAGCGCGGGGTGCGGATGTTGGTGTGGTAGAAGTATTCGCCCAGCGCGCAGCAGGCCGTGTAGATGGCGCCCGCCGCCGGGCTCAACCCCAGCACCGTGTAGACGAGCAGCCCGCCAATGAGGCTGTTCACCGTCATCTCCAGCGGGTGCTTGTAGAAGCTGGTGATGACCTCCAGCCGCTGCGGGCTGTGGTGGATTTGATGGAAGAACCGCCAGAGCACGTCGCTCTCGTGCCGGGCGCGGTGCCACCAGTAGAAGACGAACGTGGCGATGAGGTAGGCCAGCACGCCGCCCACCACCGGGTTCACATGCCGGGACAGGTGGAAGACCGAGTGCGCGGAGAACCACCGGTCCCAGGTGTAGCCGCCCAGCACCACCACGCCCACCTGCGCCAGGTTGATGAGCACCACCCGCAGGTGCCAGCCGCGCACGCGGGGCAGCTTCCACCCCAGGGACAGCTGTTCAATGAGAAAGCAGAAGCCGGCGATGAGGACGAGCCAGGGCAGCATGGAAATCCTTCCGTGACGACAGGCTGGCCCTGTCTACGAACGACGTGCCCGAATATGTCTTTCGACCTGGCGGACACTGTCACCTGGGAGGAATGGGACGGGAGGGACGGGGGCTGGCATCCTGCTGGCCATGGCTCGGAACAGCACCCTGACGGCGCGGTTGGGTTACATCGACACGCAGGCCACCTTCGTGCAGGCGGCGCTGCTGGCGGCGCACGGGGCGGGGGCTCGCGCGGGCGGCTTCCGCGTGTCGGACGTGCGCTTCTACTTCCTGCTGTTCACCAATTGGGTCGAGCACGACGTGACCCGGCCCTCGCAGGACATCGACCTGACGCAGGTGAGGCGGACGCTGGAGCGACTGGTGCGCGGCGGCCACGCGGAGGCGAGCACCAGCGCGCTCGTGAAGGGGCTGCCTCGGGGCCGCCGGTACGTGCTCACCGGCGAGGGGCTGTGCTCGCTGGCGGAAGGGCTGGCCGGGCGGGAGCGGGCGCCGCTGGAGGAGGCGCTGTTCGTGGTCTGCTTCGCGGCGAGCTACCGCGACGCGGTGCTGTCGCGCGTGGAGGGTCGCGCCCGGGCGCTGTCCCCTGCTGTTCGAAGGCGAGTGGAGCGGGCGTTGGATCCGCTGCGGCTGGTGAAGGAGGCGCAGCGCACGTCGGCGGCGGTGCTCGCGGACCTGGAGGAGCGGGTGGAGGCGGGCTTGCGGTACGAGGAGCAGTCACGCAAGGCCATGGCCCGCGCGGAGCCCGTGGCGGACGTGGTGCGCGCGCTGGAGGCGGCGGGTTCGTACCAACTGCACCGGGTGCGGCCGTTGGGCGAGGTGCTGCTCGCGCTGCCGGAGGACCTGCGCCAGTTCGAATTGACGGAAGGCATGGGCCTGCGCTCGCGGCTGCTCTTCGCGCCCCTGGCCGAGCGGGCGCGGGCGGAGCATGCGGTGCTGGCGCGGCTGGAGGCGCGGCTCACCCCCGGCAAGGCGCCGGGGTGAGCCACGGAGCGAGGCCTAACGCAGCGCCCGGGTGAGGCGCGAGCCCAGGGCCAGCGCGAGGCCATCCTCGACCAGGCCCGCGGCCACGTTCGGCACGCGCAGCTTCTGCGTCAGGAGACGGCGGAAGCCGTAGAAGACATAGCTGGAGGCGATGGCGGCTGCGGCGCCGACGAGTGCGAAGCCAAGCTTCGCTCCCTTGCGCTTGCGTGACACCGCGGCGCCGGTGATGGCCCCGGAGAGGATGCGTCCTGTCAGGATCGGAGCGGAGGTGCGCGCCGCCGTCAGAGGGGACTTGTCCCCCACCAGCTCGCCGAGCGCCAGGAAGCCCAGGCGCTGCGACACCTTCCTCGACGCAAGGCCCGGCAGGGCCCGCTTCAGGGCGCGTGTCGGCTTGCGCGACAGCTCTCGCGACAGGAACGCGGGCGCCGTCATGCTGCGCATCCCGGCGAGGACGCCGAAGCCCGCCGCCGTCCAGATTTCGTTGTTCGTTCGCATGGATCCCAACCCCCAGATGGGTGGTGAAAACTGGAGGGTGGGGGCGCATCGCCCGTCCGGCCACCGCCGGGCGAGCGGGCACTCAAGCGGACGGCGGCGCGGACGGCTTGGGCACGCGCAACATCCAACCCGCGAGCAACGCGCCCAGCGCGGCCACCAGCGTTCCGCAGTTCTCATACACATGCCTGGGGAGCACGCCCACCATGAGGCCCAACACGCCCAGCCCCAGGAAACCGCGCCGGACCAGGGTGCGTTCCCATGCCTTCGTCGCGAAGGCGGTGGAGAAGAAATAGAGGACCGCGGAGCCAACGACCTGCACCCAGGGCACCAGGGACCGTACGGGCCGCCACGCCACCATCTCCAACCTGTCGAAGAAGCCAACCCCGCCTCCTGGGGGTGCCAGGCCGGCTTCTCCCGCCAGTTGCTCAGCGGTGGCCCCGAACATGTGCCGCATGTCATCCGCCAGGAAGAAGTAGACGGCTTGAATCAGGGTCGCCACGACCAGCACCGTGAGGATCCAGCCCTTGGGCGCGGGCGGCACGGACGGCTCGGTGTGCTTGCGCAGCGCCTCCAGGTGCTCCGGGGCGACCTCCAGCGGGTGCGGATAGGACATGGCCAGCAATGCCTGCGTCGCGGCGGCGCTGACAGGCGTGCCCTGTTCGTCCACCAGCTGCTTCACGCCCTCCTTCGCCAACAGCGCGTGCAACGCGGGCGCGAGCGTCGACGGGTCCTCCGTCTGGACCCACCGGGCGATGATGGCGTTGAGGTACCCGGCCTTCAGGGCGCGCGATGAGCCCGAGGCCCTCGCCGCCTCCTCGAACAGCGGCTCCAGCTCATGGACAGCTGGGGTGGCGTGGGACGGCTGTAGCTGCGTGCTCATCCCGCGAGTCTATGCCGCGCCGGGGACACCTGCGTCCAGCCGTCGCTTCAGGTCGCGCAGCCGTCCCCGGACCTCACGGGTCAGGGTCCACTTCAGGAGCGGCGTGAGCCAGCCGAAGGGGCGCCGCAATTCAAAGGCATACGTGAAGGTGACGCGCGTCTCGCCGGGGGCGTCCTCATCAAACCGCCACGAGCCCGCGAAGCTTTCGAACAGGCGCGGGCCCCGCGTCATCTTCACCGCCGTGACGGCGGGCGGCTGGAAGGACACGTACTGCGTCTCCATCCCCAGCCCGTGCCACGACACGCACCAGGCCTTCACGCCCGGCCCGGCTTCCGTCGCGCCATCCATCAGCACCGCCTCGCGCAGGAACGTGTCCCAGACGAGCCGCTGCCCGTAGTCCTGCGTGTACGCGAAGACGCGCTCGCGCGGACAGGTGATGCGGATGGACTCGGTGAACCTCATCCTTCCGTGTTGCGGAGGAAGTCCGCCACCTGGGCGAAGCGGTCATCCAGGAAGCTTCTCAAGCCGCCGGTGATGCCCTGTTTGTTCATGGCCTTCTGCATGCAGCGCAGCCACGCGTCCCGCATCGCCGTGTCCACCGGCAGGTGTCCGTGGCGCATGCGCAGCCGGGGGTGGCCGTGCGTCGCGCTGTAGTGCTGCGGCCCGCCCAGCCAGCCCACCAGGAACATGCCGAAGCGCTGACGCGTGCCGCGGTTCACCTTGCCCTCGGCGTCCAGCTCGTGGATGGCGGCGAGCGCGGGCTCCTCCGCGTCCATCACGTCGTAGAAGGCCTCCGCCAGCGCGTGGACGGGCGCCTCGCCGCCCATGCGGGTGAAGGGGGTGTCGTCCAGCGTGGGGACCCAGCCGTCCGACGGCGGGGGCTTCAATTCCATGCTCATGGCTTCCTCATGCCGCCCAGCGCTTCGGCCGGCGCTGGAGGCTCTTCAATCCCAATCCTTCACAGAACGCCTTGAAGCGCGCTTCCGGAACGCCCTTCCACTCCATGTCCGCGAGCGACGTCGTGCCCGGCAGCGGCGCGTCCTCCACCAGCGTGGCCAGCGTGCGGTACAGCCGCGCGTCCTCGCGGTGCGCCTTCAGCGTCGCCGCCAGCTTGTCCGCGCCCCGCACCTTCACCGTCCACTCCGCCGCGTTGTCCGGGATGGACTCCAGATGTCCATACGCCTGGAGCACCGCCGCCGCGCCCTTCGCCCCGAAGCCCGCCAGCCCCGGGATGCCGTCCGCGTCGTCGCCCATCAGCGCCAGCAGGTCCGGGACGCTCTCCGGCGCCACGCCCAGCTTCGCCTTCACCCCGTCCGCGTCCACCACCTTCTGCTGCCGCCGGTCCACCTGCACCACGCGCTGGCCGCGCACGCACTGGCCCAGGTCCTTGTCCGGCGTGAGCAGCCGCACCTGCTCCACCTCGCCCGCCCAGCGCGCCGCCCCGGTGGCCAGCGCGTCGTCCGCCTCCTGGTCCTTCATGGACCAGACGCGCACGCCCAGCGCCGCCACGGCCTCCTCCACCAGGTCGAACTGCGCGCGCAGCTCCGGCGGCACGCCCTCGTCACCCTTGTAACCGTCGAACAGCGCGTTGCGGAACGAGCGGATGGGGTTGTCGAACGCGACCGCGACGTGCGTCACGGCCTCCTGCTCGTCGTGCAGGAGGGCGAGCAGGGAGTCCATCACCCCGGCCGTGGCCTTCACGTCACGCCCGTCCGGCGCGGTGGTGCCCGGCCGGGGCGAGAAGTGGGCCCGGTACAGCTCATACGTGCCGTCCACGAGGTGCAGGCGCATGTTCTCCCTCTAGCGTCCCTCCCGCCGCACGGCCAGCAGCCCGTGCGCGGGCCTGGAAGGAACCGGCCTGTGCGCCTCGTTCCCTACACGACGCCTGTCAACCCCCTTGGCCAGCGTGCCTGGTGGGAACAGGTCGCCGATGCCGACTGGCCGGGCACCCCCCATTTTCCAAACCAACTCCCTCTGGGCCGCGCCGGAGCGTCCCAGCATTTCCACCGGCATGAGGTGATCCATGCGCCCGAAGCTGTTCGCCGCCGCCCTGCTCTCCATCGCGGCCCTTGGCTGTGCAGGCAAGCAGGTGATTGCGACATCCACCCATCAGCAGCGCGTGCAGGCGGAAGCCGCGCTCCGCTCGGCGGAGAACTCCCAGGCGCCGAACGTGCCCGAGGCCGCCCGGCATCTGGAGTTCGCGCGTCAGCAGATCGCCGACGGTGAGCGGCTGATTCAGGAGGGTGAGCAGGATGCCGCGGAGCTGCGGTTCCGTCAGGCGGCCGCGGACGCGGACCTGGCGTCAGCGCTGGCCCGCGCGGTGCCGCTGAAGAACGAGGCGCGGCGGGCTTCCGAGCAGGCCGAGTCCCTGCGCAGCGGTCAGTGAGTCCCCTACCTCTAGCCTTGTGAGGAGCGAGTCATGCAGCGTTGGAAATTTGGATGGTTGGCGGTCGCGGGAGTCACGGCGCTCTCGGTGGGGTGTGCGCACGGTCCTCCGCCCAGTGAATTGACCGCGGCGCGCCAGGCGTACCGCGACGTGTCCACGAGCCCCGAGGGCCGCGAGCGCCCCGCGGACGTGGCGGCGGCGCGGGCGGCCCTGCAGGAGGCGGAGAACGAGTACGCGGAGAGCAAGGGCTCGGTGAAGACGCGCTCGCTGGCGTACGTGGCCCTGCGCAAGGCGGAGATCGCCGATGCGCGCGGCGAGGCGGACCTGGCCGCGCAGCAGCGGGCCCAGGCGGAACAGTCCCTGCGTGAGCAGCAGGAAGCGCGTGCGAAGAACCTCACGCGTCAGCAGGAGGAGGATCGCGCGAGGTACGAAGCCCAGCGTCAGCAGTATGAGCAGCAGCGCCAGCAGTACGATGCACAGCGCGCGCAGGAGGCCGAGCGGCTGCGCACGGCGGACGCGCAGCAGCGTCAGCAGCTGGAAGCGGAGATGCAGCGGCGCACGGAGCAGCAGCAAGCCGAAGCGCAGCGACTGGCCGAGCTGAACCAGCAGCTCCAGCAGCGCACGCAGGAGTTGGAGCAGGAGCGACAGGCTCGGCTCCAGGCGGAGCAGCGCGCGTCGCAGGCGCTGACTCGGCTGCAGGATGAGAACGTGAAGGTGCGGGAAGAGGCGCGCGGCACGGTGGTGACGTTGTCGGGCAGCGTGCTGTTCGCGACGAACGCGACGGAGCTGCTGCCCGCGGCGCGCGACCGGCTGTCGGAGGTGGCGACGGCGCTGAAGGAGGCGAAGAATCCGTTGCTCATCGAGGGCCACACGGACTCGCGAGGCGCGGAGGACTACAACGACCAGCTGTCGGAGCGCCGTGCGGAGAGCGTGCGGAACTTCCTGGTGAACCAGGGCGTGCCGCAGGACCGCATCCAGGTCCGAGGCATGGGTGAGAACCGGCCGGTGGCGTCGAACAGCACGGCGGAGGGCCGCGCCAACAACCGCCGCGTGGAGATCGTGGTGGAGCGCAACGTGGCCGGTGCGCAGCCGTCGCGCAGCGGCGGCGTGGGCGGCAGTGGAGCGCAGCAGCCGGAGCAGGGCGACCAGGGTCCGGATGCGAAGCCGCACGGCGCGGGCGTGGACCACCAGAGCCCGCAGCCCGAGCAGGGCACGGGAGGCGGCGGGGCGCAGCAGCAGGTGCCCCAGCAGCCCATGGACCACGGCGAGTAACGCACGCCAGTGCTCCCTGAGCATGAAGGTCCTCACTCCATGCGGGTGGGGACCTTTTTCTTCATCCGCGCTTCATGCGCGCACGTCCCGTAGGAGCGCGTTACCCTTGAAGTCCGGCACCGCCATGATCGACAAGTCGCCCGTCCTGCTCACCACCGAGCGCCTGCACCTGATGCTGCTGCCGCCCGACGCGGCGGAGCGGGTGCTGGCGTACCACGTGGCCAACAAGGACCACCTGGGCCCGGTGTCCCCGGCGCGCCCGGGGACCTTCTTTTCTCCGGCCTACTGGCGCACGCGGCTGGCCCAGGACCGCGAGGACTTCCGCCACGACCTGTCCCTGCGCGTCTTCATCCTCCCCAAGGGCCAGCCCCTCGCGCTCGCGCCCGTCATCGGCAACGCCACGCTCGCCCACATCCGCCGGGGACCGCTCCAGGCCGCGGACCTGGGCTACGGCCTGGATCACCGCCACGAGGGCAAGGGCCTCATGACCGAAGCCCTCCGCGCCTTCTGCGACTTCGCCTTCAGCGCCATGGGCCTGCACCGGCTTCAGGCCAACCACCTGCCGGAGAACCTGCGCAGCGCCGCCGTCCTCCGCCGCCTCGGCTTCATCCCCGAGGGCTACGCCCGCGACTTCCTCCTCATCAACGGCCAGTGGCGCGACCACGTGCTCAATTCGCTCGTGGCCCCCGCCGAGCCCGGCTTCCGCGGCGGTCCCTGACCTTCCACCAATTTTGTCGATATCGACGATATGGAGCCTTAAAAAGGCTCCTGTTTGGGGTTTAAACGCCAATATCGACAAAATTGAATGAGACCCGGGCCTTCCCATCTCCGTGACGAATTCTGGCGGAATCCGCCGCCGCTGCCTCGTGGCGTCAAGCTGGTGCAGCAGGAAGCAGTCGTGGTGCCCCGAGTGGGCCCACGGGGGGAATCCCTCTACGACCTCGTGGAAATCCAGCTCCCGGAGAGCCGCGTTCCCGTGTTGTTGGGGTATCGCGCCCCTCTCTTCCCAGCGGATGTGCTGAGCCAACGCGAGAAGCTGTTCGCCCTGCGCGAGCAGCTTCAACGCAGGGACGCGGATCCGCGCTCGCTGCCCGCCTTCCGACTCCCGATGCTCGTCACGGACTCGGCCTCCGCCAACGTCATCGACCTCTGCGAGCGCGAGGAACTGGGCTTGCTCGACATGCGCGGAACGTTCTTCCTGCGCACGGGCAGCACCTTCATCCGGGTGCAGGGACATCGGCCCCTGGAGCGCACGCCTCGCGAGCCCTTGTTCCATGGAAAGGGGTGCCGGCTCGTGCGCGTCCTGCTCCAGTCCCCCGACCAGCGCTGGACCATTCGTGCGCTCTCCGAGCAGACCCAGACGAGCTACTCCTATGCGCACGGGGTCACGACGAGACTCTTGAAGGAAGGCTTCGTCGAAGGAGGCCGCAGCACCGGCTTCCGGCTTCGGGATCCGGCGTCCCTGCTGAGGGCATGGCTGACGAGCGACAAGCCGACAGCCGTCACCCGGGAAGGGTTCAACGCGCCATCCACGACCCCGGACCTGCTCAACAAGGCGCATGCCTTGCTGACCTCCCAGGGCATCCGCTCGACCTTCACGCTGGCGAGCGCCCTGCGCCCCGACGAACGGTCCGTCTCCGGCATCCCCCACGGCATCTATCTTTCGGGATCCCTTGAGCCAGCCGTCTCAGCCTTCGGACTTCGCCGGATGCCCCCGCACAACTTCTTCGTGCTTCGTCCGGAGCCAGCCGCCGAAACCGATGCGGGCGGCATCTACCATGCACAGCGACTGCTACCGCACGGTCCAGCAGTCGCGCTGCCCCAGCTGGCCGTGGACTTCCACCAAAGCGGCGGCAGGGGAACCGAACAGGCGGAGGAGTTGGTGCGGCGCTTCGCACGGACCCGCCCTCTTTCGGATGAGCCTCATGACGGACGAAGAGCAATTCGACGAGGTCCTCGGTGAGTTGAGCGAAGACCTTGCCCGGTGGGCAGATGGACGTGGACCTCTTCGCGCCCAAGGACGTCGACCCCAACGAGCTGCCCACCGGAATGACGCCCTTGCCGGACGCACGGCTGGCACTCCGCCGCGGTCAGGCCGTGGTCCTGGTCACAGGAAGGCCGCTGCGGATCCTGCTGCCGGATGCCACGGGGTTCCTGACGATGAAAGAACGCGCCAAGCGTGAGCTGCGACCTGACAAGACCAAGGACAGCTTCGACATGTTCGCCTACGTCAAGCTGGTGGGCCCTCAGTCCGTGCGTGCTTCCCTGCTGCAGGCAGGTGAAGCAGGGCGGGCGCTCCGAGACAGGTTGCTCACGCTCTTCTGGAACACGGAAGCACCAGGCCCGCGCGACGTCATCCGCTACGCCGCGAGCCTCGATGCAGACGAGCAGGCCCTGCTGGCCCAAGCAGCGGTCGACCTGTTCGCGGAACTCTGAGCCCCGGCACCAGCTCAGCGCGCCGGCGCCCGCACCTTCGGCTTCGACTCCGTCACCGCCGGCAGGTTCGCGTCGAACCAGTCCAGCGTGCGCAAGAGCCGGTCCTTCTGGTGCTCGGGCTTGCGCAGGCTGTGGCCCTCATCCGCGTAGATGACCAACTGGGTCTTCACGCCCAGCGTCTTCAGCGCCTTGTGGAACTCGTAGCCCTGCGACGCGGGGACCTCCAGGTCCCTTTCACCGTGCAGCACCAGCGTGGGCGCCTTCACCTGCTTCACTCCGTTGATGGGCGAGGAGCGCGTGTACGCCTCCGGCTCGTCGTACACCGTCGCTCCGAAGTACGGCAGCATCCATGAGTCGATGTGGTTCGTGCCGTAGTAGCTCTGCCAGTTCGCGATGCCCGCGCCCGCCACCGCCGCCTGGAAGCGCTGCGTCCGAGTCACCGCCCACATCGTCAGGAAGCCGCCGTAGCTCCACCCCGTGATGCCCTGCCGCGTCGGATCCACTGGCGCTGACGCCAGCACCGCGTCCAGCCCCGCCAGCACGTCGTTGAAATCCCCGAAGCCGAAGTCCCGGCGGTTCGCCTGCACGAACGCTTCACCCTGGCCGTAGCTGCCTCGCGGGTTGGGCATGAACACCGCGTAGCCCCTCGCCGTGAACAACGCCGTCTGCGGATTGAACCCCGGCAGCACTCCCGCCGCCGGTCCTCCGTGCACCACCGTCACCATGGGCGCCTTGCGTCCGGACGCGTCCGGCACCGGCAACACCAGCCAGCCCTGCACCGGCTGACCGTCGCTCGTCCACGTCACGCTGCGCACGTCGCCCACCGTCACGCGCACGTCCGCGTTGAGGCGCGTCACCTGCTTCCACGCTCCCACCGGCCCCGTCCACAGCTCCGGCGCCTGGGTGATGGCGTCACGCACCACCGCGCTCGTCACGCCATCCTTCCCCAGCGACACCTTCACGTGCTCCGGGCCCTTCCACAATGTCTTCACTTCTCCGCCGCCCGGAGCCACCGCCATCAGCGCGGCCTCGCCCTGCGCCTGCGCCACGAACACCAGCCGCTCCGCCGTGGGCCAGAACAGGTCCGTGGCCGTCGCCTTCAGCCCCTCCGTCACGTTCCGCGCGGGCGGCACCTTCGCGGGCAGCTCCGCCTTCTCCCCGAACCGCACCTTCGCCGCCAGCCGCTCTGGCACCGACACCACGAGCACGTCCCCGCCCGTGTTGCCCTCGTCGCTCATCAGCCCCTCGATGAACGCGAGCTGCCGTCCGTCCGGACTCCACGCGGGCTCCGCCACCTGCCACCTGGGCGTGTGCAGCAGCGACGTCTCTCCCGTCCCCGCCTCCACCGCGTACACCCGCGCGCTCCACCAGTTCGCATCCCCCGGTGGCTTGGAGGCCGTCACCGCCACCCGGGCGCCGTCCGGACTCCACGCGTACTCGTGGATGAACAAACTCGCGGGCGACACCCACCGCAGCCGCATGTCCTCCACCGCCACCACCGCGAAGCGCTTCACCGGCGGAGACGCCTGCACCACGCCCGTCTCGCGCGCCGCCGGCCCCCGAGGCCCCAGCGCGTCTTCCGCGCCCTCGATGACGAGCAGCCCCACGGACTTCCCGTCGGGCGACCACTTCGGCGCCGCCAGCACGCCCTTCACCGTGGTGAGCCGCCTCGAGGGCCCGCCCGTCCCCGATGCGTCCGCCACGTAGAGCTGTTTCGCCCGGCCCTCACCCGCAGTGGAGAGGAACGCGAGCTGCCGGCCGTCCGGGCTCCATGACAGCGAACCCTCCGCGCACGGCGCGCCATCCTTCGACGCGGTGACGCGCACCGGCGCCCGCTCCGGATGCGCCAGCTCCCGCACCTGGAGCCTCGCGGCCTCCGCGGTCCCCGGCACCGACTCCACCCAGGCCACCCGCGTGCCGTCCGGCGACAGCGACACCTCGCGGATCCGCACCATCCGCTGGAGCGCGTCGTACGCCGCGCTGGCCTCCACCCGCGCGGGCACAGGCGCGGGCGCCGCCCCGAACGCCAGCGCGCCCCACACCCAACACCCCACCGCCACAGCCAGGCTTGCCGCTCGCATCCGCCGCCTTCCGAAAAGCACAGGAGGGCGGAGTCTAGCGGACCTCCCGCTCAGTGCAGCTGCGTGGGCAACATGGGCAGCCCGTGGAAGAAGCGCCGCCCGCTCTCGAAGCGGTGGTGGAACGTCACGCGCTGATCCAGGTACAGCCGCGCCATCTCCTCCTCTCCGTACGCGCGGAAGAACGCGGCGCGTGCTTCATCACAGGCCCGCTCGTACTCCACGCACAGCGCCTCCCAGTCCTCCGGTGGAAGCTCCCCTTCCGGCCAGCCCTCGCTGGTGAGGCCGTAGTCGCGCTCCATCGCGTCCAGCTCGCGCGCCCGCATCCTCACGCGCGGATCCTCCGCGATGGCCTCGTCCGCCATCGCCGTGAGGATGTGCGCCACCAGGAAGAAGCCCGCGTCCGGCGGCACCGCTCCCGCGTCCCGCGCGCCCCGGAACGTCACCAGCAGCTGCGCGTCCATCTCCTCGCCGCCCAGCTCCGCCAGCTTCGCCGCCAGCCCGCGCCACCGGGCCTCGGTCTCGAGGGCCTCCCGCCGCACCCCTTCCAGCTCCTGCTCACCCATCTTTTTCATGGTGTCCTCTCCCGGCCCGCGAAAGTCCCTTCCCACGAAGGTTCCCATCCACGTCTGACGCTCGGGCCCGGCAAACCGTGCTGTCCCCTTTTTCCACGACGTCCCGGCGCGTCAGGTGCACGACGCCCGAGCGCGGCGCCGTCACGTTGCGGACGCGCAACCGTGCTCGGGGGGACGGACGGCCTGGCGGCCAACCCGGGCGTTTCGGGGCTGCCGGGGTGACGAACCACCAGGCCGGTGATTGCGTCCGGTGGAGCCCCTTCGCGAACGCCGGGTGTCACCCGCAGGACGCTTGAGCGAGGCCCGGACCCGGCGCGCACACTTGGAAGCCGACAGTGGTTGCCGCCGGGCGCGGGATGACGCATCCGCAGGACATGAGGCCCGAAGCCGGTGGCCTGTCCTGGGGAGCCTCGCCGGTGTCCGAGCCCGTCGTCCCGCCGCAGCTGAAGTCCCAGGTGTCGCCCCGCACGGTGTTCACCGTGTGCCTCGTGGTGCTGGGGGTGATGGTCCTGGTGGTGCTCGTCGCCAAGACGCGCGTGGCGCTCACGCTCACCGGCATCGCGGCGCTCATCGCGCTGTCGCTGGAGCACGGCGTGTCGCGGCTGGAGAAGCGCGGCTTCAAGCGGTGGCTGGCCATCGCCGTGGTGCTGTTCGGGCTGTTCGTGGCCACCGTGGCGCTGGGCCTGCTGGTGATTCCGGACCTGGTGACCCAGGTGGACGCACTGGTGACGCAGTGGCCTCACCTGTGGAAGCAGATGCGCGGCACCGGCATCTTGCGCGCGCTCAACCAGCGGCTTCAGAGCCTGGGCTGGAATGAACGGCTGGAGGAGGCCACGCCCGCGATCGCGGGCCCCCTGCCCGCGCTCCTGATGAGCGCCATTGGCGGCGTGGTGGGCCTCCTGGGCGGCATGCTCACCGTCTTCTTCCTGGTGGTGTTCATGCTGGTGTTCGGCGGCGGCGTGCTCAAGCGCCTGCTGGAGCTGGCCCGCCCCGACCACCGGCTGCGCTACGTGCGCGTGCTGCGCAACGTGTACACCGCGACGGGCGGCTACCTGTCCGGCATCACCCTCATCTGCGCCATCAACGCCACGCTCACCACCACCATGCTGGCGGTGCTGGGCATGCCCTTCTACCTGCCCCTGGGCGTGGCCAGCGGCTTCTCCAGCCTGGTGCCCTACGCGGGGCCCATCATCGCGGGCGGCATCATCACGCTGCTCACGCTGGCCACCGGCGGCCTGTGGAAGGCGCTCGCGGTGTTCATCTACTTCCTCCTCTACGGCCAGCTGGAGGGCAACGTGATGGCGCCGCTCGTGTTCAAGCGCACCGTGCACGTCAACCCGCTCGTCACCCTGCTCGCGGTCCTCTTCTGCGTGGAGCTGGCGGGCATTGTCGGCGCGGTGGTGGCCGTGCCCGTGGCGGCCACCCTGCAGATCATCGTCCGCGAAGTCCTCCTCTTCCGCCAGGAGCGCCGCGCCGCGGCCGTGCTCCCAGAGCCCTGACGGGCCGAGCCCCGATGACCAACTCTCCCCTCCAGCTCCTCGTGACGCACGGCTCTGGCCCGCTGCTCTTCGTCGTGCTCGTGGCGGGAGGGTTGGGGCTGCCGTTCCCGGAGGACCTGGTGCAGCTGGCGGCGGGCGTGCTCTCGCACCGTGGCGCGATGCCGCTTCCGGCCGCCATCGCGCTGTGCTTCGCGGGCGTGCTGTGCGGGGACACCGTCCTCTTCTTCACGGCGCGCCGGCTGGGGCAGGCGCTCTACACGCACCGGCGCACGCGCCGCCTGTTCCCGCCCGAGCGCCGCGAGCGCATCCAGGGTCTGTACGCGAAGCACGGCTCGCGCGTCGTCTTCGTGGGCCGGTTCATGTCCGTGCTGCGCGTGCCGGTGTTCGCCATGGCCGCCGCGGAGGGCATGTCCTTTCGCCGCTTCCTTCTCTGGGACGGGCTGGCGCTGTGCCTGAGCTCGCCCCTGGTGGTGACGCTGGGCTACCTGGGCTCCGCGAGCGTGGACCGCGTGGCGAAGGGCGTGGGCCGCGTGGAGCACTTCGTCGCGCTGGCGGGCGTTGCCGCGCTGCTCGTCGTGCTCGCCGTGCGGCATGCCCGCGAGAAGCGATAGCCCCGCCCGGCCCCCTGAAATCCGCGAGCGGCGGTCCCTGCCACCCCACCCGGGGCCGAAGCAAGCAAGCTCACACTTGCTCTTGATGCCACGGCACGCGCCGCGTGAATCCGCTATCAAACCAACGGTTTCCCTGGACGAACATCCGAGGCCTCATGACTCTCCCCAGTCCCTCCCAGGCCGGTTCCACGGCGGTGTCGTCCCCGGAAGGGGGAATGGACTGGCTGTCCGGCGGCGGTGAGATGGGGCGGTTGATCCGCTCCATGGACTGGTCGGGGACGCCGCTCGGGCCGGTGGAGACCTGGCCGCAGAGCCTGCGCACGACGGTCAGCCTGTGCCTGTCCTCCACCTTCCCCATCCTCATCGCGTGGGGACCGGAGCGCGTGCAGCTCTACAACGACAGCTACCGGCCCATCTGCGGCGCGAAGCACCCGGAGTCCATGGGCCAGCCCTTCCGCGACTGCTGGGCCACGGCACTGCCGGTGGTGGGCGGCGTGTTCGAGAAGGCGGGCACGGGCGTGGGTTCCTACATCGAGAACCAGCGCATGTTCCTGGACCGGTACGGCTACCTGGAGGAGGCCTTCATGACCTTCTCCTTCAGCCCCATCCGCGACGAGTCCGGACGCGTGGGCGGCCTCTTCCACCCCATCACGGAGGTGACGGAGAAGATGCTCAGCGCGCGGCGCACGCAGACGCTGCGCGAGCTGTCCGCCCTCTTGGGCAAGGTGAAGACGTTGGAGGACATTGGCGCCGCGCTGCCGCAGTTGCAGCAGGACGCCGCGCTCGACGTGCCCTTCCTCCTCTTCTACCGCCGCGACGAGTCCGCCCCGCGCGTCCAGTGGGTGGG
>NZ_RAWR01000183.1:0-22346 GCF_003986945.1 Corallococcus sp. AB018
GGGTTGGGAGGGGCGGCGTTCGCGTACGTCACGCAGTGGTTCACGAACGCGGTGGACTATCCGTTGAACGTGGGAGGCCGGCCGCTGCACAGCGTGCCCACGAACCTGCCCATCACGTTCGAGCTGGCGGTGCTGAGCGCGGCGCTGACGGTGTTCGGCGCGCTGATGTTGCTCTTCGGCTTCCCGCACGTGACGCACCCGGTGTTCGACGTGGAGTCCTTCCGCAGCGCGTCCGTGGACGGCTTCTGGGCGAGCGTGGCGGTGGACGGGGAGGACGCGCCGAAGGTGGAGGCGGCGCTGCGCGAGCTGGGAGCGCGGCAGGTGTCGGTGGTGGCGGAGGGAGCGCGATGAAGCGCTGGACGCTCATGGCGCTGCTGGGCGGGATGGCCGCGTGCGACGACACGGATCCGATGGCGTCACAGCCGCGAGCGGAGGCGTTCGGGGCGAGCGAGTTCTTCGACGACGGCCGGGCCATGCGCCCCCTGGTGCCGGGGACGGTGGCTCGGGAGTGGCGCACGCGTGGGGACACGCAGGGGCTCACGGCGGAAGGGACCTGGCTTCAGGCCGTGCCGGTGCCGTTGACCCGGCAGCTGCTGGAGGAGGGGCGCACGGCCTATGAGACCTGGTGCGCGGTGTGCCACGGGCTGACGGGAGACGGGGACGCCATCGTGGCCCGGAAGATGCCGCAGCGCCGGCCGCCCGGGCTGTTCGTGCCGCACGACCACGCGAGCCAGGTGGTCTACGGCGTCGTGGAGGGCGAGGCCCCGTACACGGGAACGCAGGCCGTGACCGCGAGGGTGGGGCCGGATGCGTTCCCGCTGCCCCAGCGAGTGGACGGGTGGGGCGCCGTGAGGGACACGGCCGATGCGGGGCGGCCCGCTGTGCCGGACGCGGGACGCGTGAAGGTGAGTGACGCGGACGCGGCGCGGGCCCGGCAGGTGGCGCTCGTGGGGCCACGAGGCCTCGCGATGGAAGGACGGCTCAACGAGCCCTCCACGACGGGAGACCTGCCGCACCCGCTGGGCTTCTACTTCGCGGTCATCTCCCAGGGCTTCGGCGTGATGCCCGCGTACGGACCGCAGCTCACGCCCCATGAACGCTGGGCCGTGGTCGCGTACCTGAGAGCCCTGGGCCGCAGCCAGCGCGCGCCGCTCACCGTCGCACCGCCCGAAGTGCAGGCGCGGCTGCGCCAGGAGGTCGGAGCACCATGACGCCTCCCGTGCTCCCACGCTTCGAGGGCGGACAGCGCGTGCTGGGCGTCAGCGCGGCGCTCGGCGTCGTAGGGCTTGCCGCCACTGCCGTCGGCGCCTTCCTCGACGTGCGTCAGGCCCTCGCGGGCTACCTCTTCGGCTTCTCCTACTGGCTGAGCCTGTGTCTGGGCGCGCTGCTGCTGCTCGCCGCCTTCCACGCGTCAAAGGCGCGCTGGCCCGTGGTGCTGCGTCGCGCGCTGGAGGTCACGGCGGCCACCGCGCCGCTGTTCCTCGTGCTGTTCGTGCCCCTCGCGCTGGGAATGCGGCACCTGTATCCGTGGGTCGCGCCGTCCGCGGACCTGGGCGAGCACACGCTGCACGTGCTCGAACACCGGCGGCTCTACAACAACGTGCCCTTCTTCCTGGTGCGCGCCGCGCTGTACTTCCTCACCTGGGGACTGGTGGGCCACCTGCTGCACCGCTGGTCCGTGCGCCAGGACGCGACGGGCGACGTGCGCTGGACGCTGTGGCAGCGGCGGCTGGGCGGGGGCTCGCTGCCCGCGCTGGGTCTCACGTTCTCCTTCATGACGCTGGACTGGATGATGTCGCTGGAGGCGACGTGGCAGTCCACCGTCTACGCCGTCCACGTCTTCTCCGGTGCGTTCGTGGGCGCGCTGGCCTTGATGATCATCGCGGGCGCGGCCACGCGCGGCACACAGCACTTCGGCAGCTTGATGTCCCCGGGCCACTACCACCGGCTGGGCACGCTGATGTTCGCCTTCGTCTGCTTCTGGGCCTACATCGCCTATTCGCAGTTCATGCTCATGTGGGTCGCCGCCCTGCCTGAGGAGGTGAGCTGGTACCGCGTTCGCCTGGAGGGCGGCTGGGGCGTGCTGTCGCTCGTGCTGGTGCTGGGTCACTTCGTCATCCCCTTCGCCCTGCTCCTGTCGCGCGAGCTCAAGACGCGTCCGCGAGTGCTGGGGGCCGTGGCGTTGTGGCTGCTCGGGATGCACGCCGTGGACGTGGCGTGGCTGCTGTTCCCCTCGCTCTCCCCGGAGCGCGTCTTCGTTCCCTGGACGGCGCTCACCGCGTGGCTGGGCGTGGGCGGGCTGTCCGTGGCGGCGGCACTCTGGCTCTCGCGTGGCGCCTATCCCGTGCCCGTGGCGGATCCGTATCTCGTCCACTCGCTCCAGGTGCGTCCGCCATGAGCGAAGCCCGTCCACCACCTCCGGAGCTGGAGCGGCTGCCCACCGCCTGGTTGCTGCGCGTCGGAGCCGTGGCGCTGGCACTGCTCGCGGCGGCCAGCGTCGCGGCGTGGGCCTTGTGGATCCTCTGGCGTCCCGAATCCGAGCGCCCCCTCCCCATGCCTCCGAGCACCCTTCAGGTGGGCATGCTCGACCAGGCCCCCTTCTCGCTGGACCGGCGCGCGGACGCGCTGAAGGCACGGCAGCGCGAGCGGCTGGACGGCTACGGCTGGGTGGACGTGGACGCGGGCGTCATCCACCAGCCCATCGACGCGGCCATGCGGCAGCTGATCTCCGAAGGTGAAGGGGGCGCGCGATGAACGAGCTGCTGCGCCGCCTCTTCTTCCTCCCGGAGCAGGGCTCCACCTTCGCCGTGAAGGTGGACCACCTGCACTTCGTCCTGCTCCTCACCACGCTGGCGGTGGGGATGGGCATTGGCGCCGTCGGCCTCTTCTTCCTCGTGCGCTACCGCCGGCGCACGGCGTCGGACCCCACGCCTCGAGTGGTGGCGCCCACGTGGCTGGAGGCGCTGTTCATCGGCGTGCCGCTGTCGCTGTTCCTGCTCTGGTTCGTCCTGGGCTTCAAACAGTTCGTCTGGGTGATGAGCCCGCCCCAGGACGCGCTGGACGTGTACGTCACCGGCAAGCAGTGGATGTGGAAGTTCACCTATCCCGGAGGCCCCAGCGCCATCGACACGCTGGTGGTGCCCGCGGGCCGGCCCGTGCGTCTGCTGCTCACCTCGCGGGACGTCATCCATTCCTTCTACGTGCCGGACTTCCGCATGAAGCGGGACGCGATACCCGGCCGCTACACCGACCTCTGGTTCGAAGCCCCGAAGCCCGGCCGCCATCAGGTGCTGTGCGCGGAGTACTGCGGGCTGGACCACTCGCAGATGCGCGGCGAGGTGGTGGTGCTGCCACCCGCGGACTTCGAAGCCTGGCGGGATGCGCAGCGCCGCAACCTCCCCGTGGCCGCGCTGCCCGGCGCCAACACCGCCGAGCCCATGGCCGTCCGGGGCGAGCGCATCGCCGCCGCGCAGGGCTGCCTGCAATGCCACACGGTGACGGGCGCGCCGCACATCGGCCCCACGTGGCTGGGGCTGTACGGCAGGCAGGAGCCGCTGGAGGGCGGCGGCGCGGTGCTCGCGGACGAGGCGTACCTCACCGAGTCCATGATGGATCCGCTGGCGAAGGTGGTGGCTGGCTACGCGCCCGTGATGCCGGGCTACCACAGCCGGTTGAGCGCGGAGGACACCGGCGCGCTCGTGGAGTTCATCAAGTCCCTGCGTCCCCTGCGCCCGGGTGTCACCGCGGCCGAGGAGCCTGTCTATGTCCCCACCGGCCGCTGAGTCCTACCTGACGGACGGGCGCACCGTGTGGTCGTGGCTCACGACGCACGACCACAAGCGCATCGGGGTGATGTTCCTGGGGCTGACGCTCTTCTTCTTCCTCGTGGGCGGCCTGTTCGCGCTGGCGCTGCGCATCGAGCTGCTCACGCCCGGCCGCACCATCATGGGGCACCTGGCGTACAACCGGATGTTCACGCTCCACGGCGTCACCATGGTGTGGCTGTTCATGATTCCGGCCATCCCGTCCGCCTTCGGCAACTTCCTGGTGCCGCTGATGATTGGCGCCAGGGACGTGGCCTTTCCCCGGCTCAACCTGGCGTCCGTGTACCTCTACGTGCTGGGAGCCAGCATCGCGCTGTGGGGCATGTTCGAGGGCGGCGCGGACACGGGCTGGACCTTCTACACGCCCTACAGCACGACCACGGGCACGGCGGTGCTGCCGGTGCTGGTGGGCGTGTTCATCATCGGGTTCTCCACCATCCTCACCGGGCTCAACTTCATCGCCACGGTGCACACGCTGCGCGCGCCGGGCCTGACGTGGATGAAGCTTCCGCTGTTCGTCTGGGCCATCTACGGCACGTCCATCATCCAGGTGCTGGCGACGCCGGTGCTGGGCATGGTGCTGCTGCTGGTGGCGCTGGAGCGGGTGGTGGGCGCGGGCATCTTCGACCCCGCGCGAGGAGGCGACCCACTCCTCTTCCAGCACCTGTTCTGGTTCTACAGCCACCCGGCCGTCTACATCATGGTGCTGCCGTCGATGGGCGTCATCAGCGAGGCGGTGTGTGCCTTCAGCCGCAAGAACGCCTTCAGCTACCGGATGATTGTGTATTCCACGCTGGGCATCGCGTTCGTGGGGTTCTTCACCTGGGGCCACCACATGTTCGCGTCCGGCCAGTCCACCTTCGGGTCCGGCGCGTTCGGCGCGATGTCGATGCTGGTGGCCATCTTCACGGCGATAAAAATCTTCTCCTGGCTGGGCACGCTCTACCGGGGCTCCATCGCCATCGAGTCGCCGCTCATCTACACGCTGGGGTTCATGTTCTTCCTCTTCTTCGGAGGAATGATTGGCGTGGCGTACGCGACCACGTCGTTGAACCTGCACTGGCACGACACGTACTCGGTGGTGGCGCACTTCCACTTCATCATGGTGGGGGCGACGGTGATGGCGTTCCTGGCGGCGCTGCACTACTGGTTCCCGAAGATGTCCGGGCGCTGCTTCCCCGCGAAGCTGGCCAACGGCGCGGCGGTGTTGATCATCTTCGGCTTCATCGCCACGTTCGTGCCGCAGTTCCTGCTGGGGAACCTGGGGATGCCCCGGAGGTACGCGGACTATCCGCCGCACTTCCAGTCACTGCACGTGGCGTCCACGGCGGGCGCATCACTGCTGGCGTTCGGGTTCCTGGCCATCGCGGGGTATCTGGCGTGGAGCCTGCGGCATGGCGCGGTCGCGGGAGCCAACCCCTGGGGTAGTGACGGCTTCGAGTGGCGGTCCGCGTCCCCGCCGCCCACGCACAACTTCTCCACACCGCCCGAGTACCCCACCGGTCCGCACGAGTACGCGAGCGAGGAGGTGCAGCATGCCGCCTGAGGCCGTGACGGAGCACTGGGGCTCCGAGGGGGCGCGCCGGCAGGCGGCGTACCTGGGCATGTGGGTCTTCATCGCGACGGAGGTGTTGCTGTTCGCGGGGTTGTTCACGGCCTATGGCGTGTATCGCTCGGTGTACCCGGAGGTGTTCCGAGCGGCGCAGCTCACGATGGACGTGGGGTTGGGCACGCTGAACACGTTCATCCTGGTGACGAGCAGCATCGTGGTGGCGCTCGCGGTGCATGCGGTGCGGGAGGACAGGCCGGGGCTGGGCGGCGCGTTGCTGCTGGCGGCGGCGCTCCTGGGCGTCGTGTTCCTGGGGGTGAAGGGCGTGGAGTACGCGCACCACGTGAAGGAGGGCGGGTTGCCGGGGGACGCGTACCGGTTCACGGAGGTGCCGCGCGTGGGCGCGAGCCTCTTCTTCACGCTGTACTACCTGCTGACGGGCTTCCACGCGCTGCACGTGACCGTGGGCGTGAGCGTGCTGACGGTGCTGGGCGTGCGGTCCGCGTCGGGGACGTTCGGCTCGGCGTACGCGACGCCGGTGGAGCTGGGCGGCATGTACTGGCACCTGGTGGATGTCATCTGGTTGTTCGTCTATCCCATCCTGTACCTGTCCTGAGGAGCGGGCCCGTGACCGAGGACGCGGTGGAGAAGCCGGAGCGTCAGCTGAGCGTGGCCGGCGTGCTGGTCGTGGGCGGGGTGCTGCTCGCGTTGACGGCGCTGACGTACGGGCTGCACAAGTTGCCGCACGGCACGTGGTCGCTGCCGGTGGCACTGCTCATCGCGGGGGCGAAGGGGCTGCTGATTGCCCTGTTCTACATGCACCTGCGAGAGCAGCGCACGAGCAACGGGCTGGTGCTGCTCACGTCCGTGGTGTTCGTGGCGGTGCTGCTGGCGGTGTGCGTGCTGGAGACGCGCACGCGCTTCCGTCCCACGATTCCCCCAGGTCCGTTCCCGGTGGAGGCCCTGCCAGGAGCGATGGAGGACCCGAGGAGCGCGAGGCCTCCGGAGCCCGCGGGTCCTCGGGAGCCGTGAGCGTCAGGGTGGGGAGGTACTCAGGGCGTGGAGTTGACGCCGCAGCCGGTCCACGCGGGTGAGGACATCCCGGAGCGCAGGCACTGTGCCGAGCGCCGCGCCGAACGCGATGTGCAGGAGGAACAGCAGCGCGGAGGAGGCTTCGCGCGCGAGGGGTGGCGAAGCGAAGGGAATCATCAGCCGGGTCATCACGGCCCACAGGCCCAGGCTGTAGAGCATTCCCAGACAGAGCGCCGCGACGGCGGTGCCCCGGCGTGGCAGCAGGAGCGCGAAGCCCGTGGCCAGTCCACCCGCCACGGCGAAGTGGATGAACAGCCCGAGCAGCACCGCGCCGGCTCCCTGGGCCGCGCCACCGCGGAAGAACAGCCCCGCCACGAGGAGCGCAGGCCTCCAGGGCTCGCCTTGCAGCACGGCCGCGAACGCGCAGGCGAGCACCGTCATCGCGAAGGCGCCCACCGTTCCCGCCAGCGCACCGGGGAGCACGGCATCGCGCACGGGGTTCCACGGCGCCACCGCATGGTCCACCGCCTGGAGCCGTCCGCGCATCCGCATCCTTCCCTCCCTTCATCGTCGAGAGTAGGAACTGCCGCTCGGAGAGAGGACCCGGTTCGGCCGTGGCGGAGACCCCGCCGGGGAAGGGCCTGGCCGCCTGGAGGGCGTGGAGGACACCCCACGTTGGAGCCTGGGTCCGCTTGGAGCCATGGACGGCCCCTGGGGGGAGGCCGTTAGATTTCCAGCTGTGATTGCCTCCGTCCGCTTCGAGCACTACCGGTGCCTGCTTCGCGTGCAGCTCGCCTTGGAGCCACTGACCGTCCTGGTGGGGCCCTCGGCGTCGGGGAAGACCGCCGTGCTGGAGGGGCTCCAACACCAGCTCGCGTACGAGCCCTCGGACTTCTGGCGGCGGGATGAGTCCCGTCCGCTCTCCATCGAATGGACGTACGCGCACGGCGACCGCACGCGCGTGGAGTATCCGTTCAGTGTGATGGACACGCTGCCCGGCCAGGGGCACTCCACGCAGCAGCTGTCGCTGAGCATGGAGGCGCTGCGCGGAGCTGGCTCGTCCGCGAAGGCGACCTGGCTGGAGCGCAAGGGCGGCAACCTCGCGAGCGTCTTCGCGGCGCTGCCCATGTCCACGCGGGACGTCATCTCCCAGGAGCTGGCCCGGCGGGTGCCGTCGCTGTCGGAGGTGGACGTGGCGCGCGACCTGGAGGACCGCTCCTTCCGGCTGCGCTTCCGCGACCGCTGGAGTCCGGACGTGTGGTTCGGCCCCGACTACGTGTCGGACGGGGTGCTGTGGCTGCTCGCGTTCCTGGTGCTGCCCTACCAGCGCCCGTTGCCGGAGCTGCTCACGCTGGACGAGCCGGAGCGCGCCCTGCACCCGGGCCTGGTGCGCGAGGTGCTGGAGCTGCTGCGCGCCATGACACGAGGCGAGTCCACGGGAGGCACGCCGGTGCAGGTGGTGTTGGCCACGCACTCGCCGGACCTGCTGGAGCACGTGCGCCCGGAAGAGGTGCGCCTGTTGTCACGAGAGCCCGCGGACGGCTCCGTGCGCGTGAGCCCCGTGCCCGCCACCGCGCTCCACTGGCGCCGCGAGTGCCGGGAGCTGCTGGACTCGCTGTAGAGTGCCGGGATGCTCCGCAGCATCCGCCTCCGGAACCTCCTTTCGTTCGGACCTGACTCCGAAGCCTTCCCCCTTCGGGCACTCAACGTCCTGATTGGGCCGAACGCGTCCGGAAAGTCCAACCTCATCGAGGCGCTGGGACTCCTCCGGGCGACTCCTGGCAATCTCCTGGCGCCCATCCGCGAAGGGGGAGGGGTCACGGAGTGGCTGTGGAAAGGCGGAACAGAGCCTGGCCCGCCCACCGCGAAGCTGGAAGTCGTTCTGGACCATCCGGAAGGGGTCATGCCACTGAGCTACCAGTTGGCATTCACGGTGGAGGGGCAGCGACTGAGCTTGGTGGATGAGCTCCTCACGAATGAGCGATCGGACGACAATGATCCGCAGCCCATGCACTTCTATCAGTTCAACGGTGGGGCTCCCGTCCTCACGGTCCGGGCGGATCTGGCGACTCGACCTGGGGCCTCCAAGGGGCGGCAATTCCGGCGCCTGACCAAGGGCTCACTGAGTTCCGAGGCGTCCGTTTTTTCTCAGCGGCGCGACATGGATGTGTACCCAGAACTGACTTTCGCAGGCACCCGGTTCGGGCTCATTTCGCTGCATCGGGAATGGAACCTGGGCCGTTACACGCCCCCACGTCTTCCGCAGCGAACTGACCTTCCGGGAGACTTCCTGCTGGAGGACGCAAGCAACCTGGGGCTCGTGCTCAACGACTTGGAGTTCCGGCCGGGTGTGAAGAAGACGCTGCTGGAGAACCTTCGCCTCCTCTATGCGCGCGTGGAGGACTTCTCGGTCAGGATCTCCGGCGGAACCGTCCAGGTGTACTTCCACGAGGAGGGCCTGAGCACGCCGATTCCCGCGACCCGCCTGTCCGACGGGACGCTGCGCTACCTCTGCCTGCTCACCCTGCTGTGCCACCCGACGCCGCCGCCACTGATCTGCATCGAGGAGCCAGAGCTAGGGCTGCATCCCGACATCCTGCCGGTCATCGGAAGGCTCCTGCGCGAAGCGAGCACGCGCACGCAGCTCATCGTGACCACCCACTCGGACACGCTGGTCTCCGCGCTCTCCGAGGAACCAGAATCCGTCGTCGTCTGCGAGCAGGAGCAGGGCGGAACGGTGTTGCGGCGCTTGGAGAAGGAAAAGCTGTCGGAGTGGTTGTCGCGGTACAGCCTGGGGGAGGTCTGGCGGATGGGCGAGTTGGGGGGAACCCGATGGTGAAGGAGATCCGGCTCTACATCGAGGGAGGCGGAAATACCAACTACGGCAAGGCGCGACTGAGGGCTGGATTCGGTCAGTTCTTCGAGGAAATCGTCCAGCGCGCGAGGAGGAGAAATGTCCGCTGGCAGCTCATCCTGTGCGGTCCGCGCGATGCCGCTTTTGATGGATTCAGGCACGCACTCAAGGATCACCCTTCCGCCTTCAACATCCTGCTCGTTGATTCAGAAGGCCCGGTGAGCAAGCCGCCCTGGGCCCATCTCGCGACGCGCGACCCATGGCAGCGTCCCGAGAATGCTTCGGACGACTCCTGCTAGCTGATGGTCCAGACCGCCGAGGCATGGCTCATGGCGGACCCCGAAGCGCTCCAGGGTTACTACGGAAAGGGCTTCGCGCTCGGGAGTCTTCCCAAGACGAATAGCGTCGAGGCCATTCCCAAGACCGTCCTCGAAGGCGCCCTGGACAAGGCAACCCAGGGGACGCAGAAGGGCCGGTACCACAAGATCGAGCACTGCTCGGACCTGCTGGGGAAGGTGGACCCCGCGCTCGTGCGCGCCCGTTCCGTGCACTGCGAGCGGCTGTTCACCGTGCTGGACGGGCTGCTGACCTGAGTCCTCGGAACGGAGGGGCTGTGTCCACCAGCGCACGGCCCCGGCTCCGCGAGTGACCTGCGGGTGACGCTCCGCGCGCGGGGCTGACGGTTGTGTGCCTGCGTCGGCGGGCCACTCCTAACGTGGGCCTCTTCGCCCATGCCCCTCCTCCTGCCCATCCTCCTGGCCCTGGCGTGCGCGCCGCTCGCCTATGTCGCGGGCCGGTGGCGTCCGGGCGCCGCGGCCTGGATGGGCGCCCTGGGCGCGCTCGCCGCGATGGGGGCGCTGGTCCGTGAATGGACAACACAGGCGCCCACGCGCCTCGTGCTCCCCTGGGCCCCCTCCTGGTGCCTGTCGCTGGAGTTCACTCGCGACGGCCTGTCCGGCCTCTATGCCGCGATGGCGCTCGGCATCGGCGCGCTCGTGGTCCTGTACTCGCGCGCGTACATGCCGCACCACCTCCACGAGGAAGGCCGTCCCGCTCGCGACGAGGTGCGCTTCCAGGGACTCCTCCTCGCGTTCATGGCCGCCATGGTGCTGCTCGTCACCGTGGATGACCTGCTGCTGCTCTTCGTGGCGCTGGACCTCACCACCATCATCTCCTACCTGCTCATCGGCTTCGACCGCGAGGACCCCGAGTCGCGCGCCGCCGCGCTCCTGTCGCTCGTGCTCACCGGCGCCACCTCCGTCGTCTTCTTCGCGGGCGCCATGACGCTGGGCCTCCAGTACGGCACCTTCTCCCTGCCGCTCGTCTTCGAACGCGCGGCGCAGAACCCCGCGTCCACCGGCGCCCTGGTGTGCCTGGCCGTGGGCGCGCTGGGCAAGAGCGCGCAGGTGCCGTTCCATTTCTGGCTGCCTCGCGCCATGGCCGCGCCCACGCCCGTGTCCTCGTACCTGCACTCGGCCGCGATGGTCGCCGCGGGCGTCTTCCTCCTCCAGCGCCTCTATCCCCTGTTCGCCCCCGCCACGGACGTGCGCCACGGCCTGCTCGCCATCGGCTTCCTGTCTCTGGGCATGGGCAGCCTCATGGCCCTGGTGGCGGATCCGTTCAAGCGCGTGCTCGCGTACTCCACCATCGCGCAGTACGGCTACGCCCTGGTGCTGGTGGCGCTGGGCTCGGAAGGCGCGCCGCTCTACGTGGCGGCCCACGCGCCGTGCAAGGCCGCCCTCTTCCTCACCGCGGGCGCCATCACCCAGGTCACCGGGAAGAAAAATCTGTCCGAGGTCGGCGGCCTGCGCCACTCGCTCCCCGTGCTCGCGGGCGCCAGCGCCGTCGCGGCGGCGGGGCTCGCCGCGCTGCCCCTCACCGTGGGCTTCTTCAAGGACGAAGTCTTCTTCCACGCGCTCGCGAAGGAGGGCCCCGCGTTCATGGCGGCCGGGCTCGTGGGCGCGGGCATGACGCTCGCGTACACGCTGCGCCTGTGGTGGGGCCTCTTCGGTGGACCGCGCCAGGACGTGCCCGCCGCACCGCGCCTGCTCGTGGCCCCCGTGGCCGTGCTCGCGGCGGCCATCCTCCTGGGCGGCGTGCTGCCGGGGCTCCTGGTCGCGCCCTCCCGCGCCGCCGCGGAGGCGATGCGTGGCGAGCCCTCCACGCTGGAGCTCGCGTACCACCTGGATGCGCGCGCGGAGAACCTGCTCGCCGTGGGGGCCTGGGTCCTGGGCGTGGCGCTGTTCGCCTCGCGCCGTGCGTGGACGCCCGCGCTCTCCCGCGTGCTGGAAGGCGCGTCCCACGTAGGCGCCGAGCGAGGCTATCGCCTGCTGCTGCACCAGTTGGACCGGCTGTCCACGTGGCTGCACGAGAAGGAGGTGCGCGACCTGCGCGACCGCGTGGCGTCCGTGCTGGTGCCCGCGGGCCTGCTGGGCCTCGCGGTGCTGGGCGTGACGCCGCTGCGCGACCGCTTCAAGGTGGGCCCGGTGGGGTGGGCGGACATCACGCTGGTGATGGCGCTCGCCTTCGCGTCCGCCGCCGCGCTGGCCACGCTGCGCGCGAAGGGTCACCTGCGGCTGGTGCTGCTCATCTCCTGCGTGGGCTTCAGCCTGGCCATGGTGTTCGCCTTCGCCGCCGCGCCCGACGTGGCCCTCACCTCCGTGCTGGTGGAGACCACCTTCACGCTGCTCTTCGCGGGCCTGTTGGCCCTGCTGCCCCGCGGCCGCCTCGCGCGTGCCCAGCACGAGGCCCAGAACCCCCGCGGACGCGACCGCCTGGCGGCCAGTGTCGCGGGCGCGAGCGCATTCCTGCTGAGCTGGAGCGCCCTGTCCCATCTCCATGCGGACCGCGTTGGCGCGCGCACGGTGCAGCTGGCGGAAGCCGCGCACTCGCCCAACGTCGTCGCCGCCGTGCTCACGGACTTCCGGGGCCTGGACACGGTGGGGGAGATGACCGTCGTGGTGGCGGCGCTGCTCGGCGTCACCAGCCTCCTGACCCTGAAGGGGAAGAAGCCATGATCTCCTTCGTCCCGCCCCTGTCGCGCCTCCTGCTGTGGCCGTCGTTGATCATCGCGCTCTCGTTCTGGCTGAAGGGCGGCGCGTCGGTGGGCGGCGGCTTCCCGGCCGGGGCGCTCGCCGGCCTCGCGGTGCTGCTCCAGTACGTCGTGGCGGGTCGAGACCAGGCCCGGCGCTACGTGGCGGTGCGGTACGCGGCGCCGCTGGCGGGCGTGGGGCTGCTGCTCGTGGTGGGCACGGCGTTCCTGCCCGTGCTCGCGGGCTACACGCCCATGAGCCTCTTCCCCCGCCCGGACCAGCCGGAGCTGGGCATAGGGGGCCTCCACCTGCACACCGCGCTCATCTTCGAGGGAGGACTGATGCTCATCGTCTTCGGGCTGGTGGTCACCGTCATCGACCGCTTCGCCCTGCGCACGGGAGCGGAGGAGGAGTCCGGACCATGATCCTCATCGCGTCCCTGGTGGTGGGCCTGTTGTTCGCGTGCGGCGTGCGCATGGTGCTGGAGCGCGAGCTGGTGCGCGTGGCGTGCGGCACGGTGCTCATCACCAACTCCAGCGTCCTGCTCATCCTCGCGGGCTCCTTCCCGGAGCGCGGCGAGGCGCTGAGCGTGCAGCAGGGCTGGCCGGTGACGGACCCGGTGCTCCAGTCGCTGGCGCTCACGGCCATCGTCATCGGCTTCGCGGTGTCCGCGCTGCTGCTCACGCTGGTGCACCGCACGCAGCGGGCGCACGGCTCGTTGCGCACGGACCGGTTGGTGGAAGCGGAGCTCAAGCGCGTGCACGCCGTGGAGAGGGAGGAGGACTCCTGATGCCGCTCTGGGGTCCACTGCTCCTGCCGTGGGTGCTGGGCGTGGTGCTGGCGTTCCTGGACGGGCGCCGCGCGTGGGTGGCGTGGCTGGCCATCGCGGGGCTCGCGGGCACGCTCGTGTGCACGGTGTGGCTGTTGCCCCAGGCCTGGAGCGCGCAGGCGCCCCAGTTCGTCACGGGAGACTGGCCCGTGGGCGTGGGCATCCGCCTGCGCGCGGATCAGCTCTCCATCGTGTTCGCGCTGGTGTCCACGTCGGTGCTGCTGGGCACGCTCGTGTACGAGCACGTGGCGGGAGGCATCACGTCACGCAGCTTCCCCGCGCTGGTGGTCTTCATGGGCGCGGGGCTCACGGGGGTGTTCTTCACGTCGGACGCGTTCAACTTCTACGTCTTCTTCGAACTGGCGATGACGTCCGCCTTCGCGCTGGCGTCGTATGGCGAGAAGCCCCGGAACCTGCGCGCCGCGTTCACCTTCGTGGTGGTGAACCTGATGGGGTCCTCGTTGTTCCTCACGGCGGTGGTGATGCTGTACCTGACCACCGGAACGCTGGACATGCTGTCCATCATCGCGTGGGGACAGGCGGGGGAGCCGTTCGCGCTGCTGGTGCCCGGCACGCTGCTCTTGTGCGCGTTCGGCGTGAAGCTGGGCTTCTTCCCATTCCACTTCTGGGCGCCAGCGGTGTACCGGGACGCGGGCCCCACGGTGGCGGCGCTGCTCGCGGGAGCGCTGGCGAACATCGGCAGCTATGGACTGTTGCGCTTCGGCGTGGACGTGCTGCCGCAGGTGCTGGCGCAGGCCCGGCCGCTGCTGGAAATCCTGGGCGCGGCGAGCATCCTCTACGGCTCCGTGCTGGCGCTCTCCCGGCGGGACACGCGCGAGGTGCTCGGGTACGCGTCCATCTCGCACGCGGGGCTCATCATCGCCGCGCTGAGCCTGGATGGCCGCGAGGGCCTGTGCGCGGCGGTGGCGCTGGCGCTGGCGGGCTCCGTGGACAAGACGGCGCTGTTCCTGGCGCAGGACCGGGGCGGCGAGCGGGCGCGCAGGGCCTACTCGGTGGCGGCCTTCAGCACGGCGGGAGTGCCGCCCACCGCGGGCTTCTGGTCCAAGGCCTGGCTGCTGCGAGCGGCGCTGGAGCAGGGGCATGCCTGGCTCGCGGGGCTGGTGGTGCTGGCGAGCGCCCTGTCGCTCCTGGCCCTCTTCCGCGCCTACCAGCGCGAGCGGTGGTTGAGGGAGGGCGCGGCCCTGCACCGGGGCACGGGCGCGGTGGTGTACGCGCTGTCCCTCGCGCTCATCGCCGCGGGCCTCTGGCCGGAGCCGCTCTTGCGCGCCGGACGCGACGCCATCCAGGGTCTGGGGACGCTGCCATGAGCCCGCGCACCCTCGTGCACATGCTGTCCCTGGCGCTGCTGTACGCGCTGATGGTGGGCAGCTTCCACCCGGTGGACCTCTCGCTGGGCGCGGTGCTGGCCCTGGGGGTGATGCGCCTGTTCCCCCTGGCGGTCCTGCCCCCGGTCCTGGGTGCTCGCGAGCACTGGCGCCGCACGCTGCACCTGCCCCGCTTCGGCTGGGCCCTGGCCGTGCTGGTGACGCGGAGTTGTTTCCATGTGCTCACGGTCATCTTCGGCCCCGCCGACCGTGCGAATCACGCGGGCGTCGTGGAGGTCCCCATGGGCGAGCGCACCGCGCGCGGCGTGCAGGTGTCCTCGTGGGTCATGTCCCTGTCCCCGGGCACGGTGCTGCTGGAGCTGGACTGGAAGAAGCGCGTGATGCGCATGCACGCGCTGGACGCGTCGGATCCGGACCGGTTGATCCGGCAGCAGGACAACTTCTACCAGCGCTACCAGCGCGCGGTGTTCCCGTAGGGAGGCGGCCTGCGATGCACAAGACCTTCTTCACCCTGGCCATCGTGTGGATGGTGGGCCTGCTGGGAGCGCTGGTGCTGCTGGCCTCACGCCAGCGGTCCTCGGCGGACATGCTCATGTCCGTGGACACCCTGGGCCTGGTCATCTGCGCGGTGTTGGCGCTGTACGGCGCGACACGCGGCGAGGCCGGCTACCTGGACGCGGCCCTGGTGCTGGCCCTGCTCTCCTACGTGCAGACCGTGGCCGGCGCCCGCTTCCTGCACCACGGCCGCACCTTCCACGACGAGGAGGACAGCCGATGATGTCCGCCATGGTGCAGTGGTTGGCCGACGGCCTGGTGGCGCTGGGCCTGTGCTTCATCACCGCCGCCATCATCGGCATGTACCGGCTGCCCTCGGTGCTCACGCGCGTGCACGCGGCGGGCGCGGTGCCCTTCGGCGGGGCGCTGGTCATCATCGGCGCCACGCTGGCGACGGCGGACGGCTGGCTCCTCCTGCGAGGGCTGCTCGTCGCCGCGTTCCTGATGCTCACCATCCCCAGCTCCGCCCACGCCATCGCCTGGCTGGCGGAGAAGCGCCCGGAGCTCGCCCACGACAAGGGCCGGCGGCACCGGCACGAACCGGAAGGCCACGAGCGGAAGTAGCCGCCCGCACGCAGGCCCGCTCCCAGAAGGGCGGGACGGGCACCGGGATGCCCCCGGGCTCCAGGGCACACCGCGGTCACTAGCTTGATGCGCGAGGGACCTCCCCCTGCCCAGGAGCCTCGCGCATGAGCGCCACCGTCAGCGACTACCTCGTCTATCGCCTCATCCAGTGGGGCGTGCGCCGCGTCTACGGCTACCCGGGCGACGGCATCAACGGCGTGATGGGCGCGCTGAGGCGCAACTCCGAAATGCAGTTCGTGCAGGTCCGCCACGAGGAGATGGCCGCCTTCGCCGCCTGCGCGCACGCGAAGTTCACCGGCGAGGTGGGCGTGTGCATGGCCACCTCCGGCCCGGGCGCCGTCCACCTGCTCAACGGCCTCTACGACGCGAAGCTGGACCACCAGCCCGTGGTGGCCATCGTCGGCCAGCAGGCGCGCACGGCCCTGGGCGGGCACTACCAGCAGGAGGTGGACCTCACCTCTCTCTTCAAGGACGTGGCCAGCGAGTACGTCACCATGGTGACCGCGCCCTCCGCCATCCGCCACACGCTGGACCGGGCCGTGAGAATCGCCCGGTGCGAGCGCACCGTGACGTGTCTGGTGTTGCCCAACGACTTGCAGGAGCTGCCCTACGAACCACCCGCGCGCAAGCACGGCACCGTGCACTCCAGCGTGGGCTACGCGTCTCCTCGAGTGATTCCCCAGGACGCGGACCTGCGCCGCGCCGCGGACGTCCTCAACGCGGGCAAGAAGGTGGCGCTGCTGGTGGGCGCGGGCGCCATGAACGCGGAGGTCGAGGTGCTGGAGGTCGCGGACCGGCTGGGCGCGGGCGTGGCCAAGGCGCTGCTGGGCAAGGCGGTGCTGCCGGACGCGCTGCCCTTCGTGACGGGCTCCATCGGCCTGCTGGGCACGAAGCCCAGCTGGGACCTGATGCAGGACTGCGACACGCTGCTGATGGTGGGGACCAGCTTCCCCTACTCGGAGTTCCTTCCGCCGGAGGGCCAGGCGCGCGGCGTTCAAGTCGACCTGGACGGCCGGATGCTCTCCATTCGCTACCCCATGGAGGTGGGGCTCGTCGGCGACGCGAAGGAGACGCTGCGCGCGCTGCTGCCCCTGCTGAAGCGCAAGGAGGACCGGAGCTGGCGCGAGGGCGTGGAGAAGGGCGTGGCGCGCTGGTGGAAGGTGCTGGAGGCGCGCGCCATGAACGACGCGAACCCCCTCAACCCGCAGCGAGTGTTCTGGGAGCTGTCCCCGAAGCTGCCCACGGACGTCATCCTCACGGCGGACTCCGGCAGCTCCACGAACTGGTTCGCGCGCGACCTGAAGGTGCGGCAGGGGATGATGGCGTCCCTGTCCGGCAACCTGGCCACCATGGGCTGCGGCGTGCCGTACGCCCTGGGCGCGAAGTTCGCGTTCCCGCACCGCCCGGTGCTCGCGGTGGTGGGCGACGGCGCCATGCAGATGAATGGCAACGCGGAGCTCATCACCGTGGCGAAGTACTGGAAGGAGTGGAAGGACCCGCGCCTCATCGTCCTGGTGCTCAACAACCGAGACCTGGGCCAGGTGACCTGGGAGCAGCGGGCGATGGCTGGCGACCCGAAGTACGCCGCGTCGCAGGAGCTGCCGGACTTCCCCTACGCGAAATACGCCGAGTCCCTGGGCCTCAAGGGAATCCGCGTGGACCGGCCGGACCGGCTCGCGGCCGCATGGGATGAAGCGTTGGCCGCGGACCGGCCCGTCGTCTTCGAGGCCTACGTGGATCCGGACGTGCCGCCCCTGCCGCCGCACATCACCGTGGAGCAGGCGAAGATGTTCGCCTCCGCCGTCGTGAAGGGCGACCCGGACGCGGGCGGCTTCCTCAAGCAGTCCATGAAGGACATGGTGGAGAACCTCCTCCCCCACAAGGGCAACAAGTCCTGACGTGGGGCAGGGCCCTCAGGCGTCCTGCTTGAGGGCCTCGGCAGGGGAGACACGCGTGGCGGCGACCGCGGGAATCCAGCTGGCAGCCAGCGCGGTGAGGAAGAGCAGCGCGGGCGCTCCCACGAAGATGAGCGGGTCGTGGGGCGTGATGCCATACAGCATCGCGGAGAGCGCGCGGGCCAGCAGCCCCGCGCCCAGCAGCCCCACGGCGAGGCCCAGGCCGGTGAGCCGCAATCCCTGGGTCACGACCAGCCGGAGCAGTCCCCGAGGCGTCGCGCCCAGAGCGCTCCGGATGCCCAGCTCCCGCGTCCGCTGCGTCACCCAGAAGGCCAGCAATCCATACAGCCCCACCGAGGCCAGGACCGCGCCCAGCAGCGCGAACGCCGCCAGCAGTCCGCCCAGCACCCGCACCCGGGCGGAGCCGGCCTCCACCACGCGGTCCAGCGGTCGGACGTTGAGGAGCCGCAGGTTCGGATCCGCTGCGCGGACCTCCTCCTGTAGCAGCGCCAGCAATTGGGGCGCCGGCAGCGAGGACTTCACCGCCAGGTTCAGGCTCTTGCGCATGTCCTGGCCCAGCGGGACGTAGAGGTCCCCGGACGGCGCCACCGAGATGCGCTCCATGGGCACGTCCCCGACGACGCCAATGACTTCCCGGGGCGCCGCGTCCCTTTCCAACTGGAGCCGGACACCCACCGGCTCCCGGCCCGGGAGGTACCGGCGCGCGAAGGCTTCGCTGACGACCACCACGGGGGGATGATCCGCTGTGTCGCCAGCATCCATGAGGCGGCCCTGCTTCAACGCGATGCCCATCGCCCGGAACGCGCCCGCGCTGGCCGGAACGTAACCGGTTCGGGGAGGCATCCCGGACGGCGGGGGCATCCCCACGATGTGGAAGCCCGCCGTCTCGCGCCAGACTTCACCCGAGAAGGGGAGCGCCGCGGTGAGCCCGGCCGAGTCCACGCCGGCGAGCGTCTCCATCCGCGCGATGAGCGCCTGGGCCAGGGCCGAGGCCCGGGCCTCATCGGGGAACTGCTCCAGCGGGAAGAACACCTCCGCGACCGTGACGTGCTCGGGCTCGAAGCCCAGCGGCACGGCCTGGAGCTTCCACAGCGTGCGCAGCATGAGCCCCGCGCCCACCAGCGGCACCAGCGCCAGGGACAGCTGTGCGACGACCAGCGCCGAGCGCGCCCAGCCCAGGGACGTCGCGCCGCGCCCTCCGCGCACCATCGGCGCGAGCACGGCCCGGGCCTCTCCGCGCGAGGCGTGGAGCGCGGGCAGCACCCCCACCAGCACCGCCGTCGCCAGCGACACGGCCGCGACGATGCCGAGCAGGGAGGGCTCGAGCCCCGGTCCGGACACGAACCAGCCTGGAATGAAGAGGGTGAGCAGGCCCCGCCCCCAGAGCGCGAGCAGCAACCCACCCACGCCACCGAACGCGGCCCGGACCGCGCTCTCCACGAACACCTGCCGGACCAGCTGCCACCGGGTCGCTCCCAGCGCGAGCCGCACCGACAGTTCGTGCATCCGCGCGCTGCCCCGCGCGAGCAGCAGGTTCGTGAGGTTCGAGCACCCCAACAGCAACAGCAGCACCGCCGCCCCGGCCGCGATCTGGAGCTGCGAAAGGGACTGTTCGACGAAGTACGCGTGGAGGGGCTCCACGTGCACCCCCACCCGTGGCTCGCCCGGGACGTCCGCCGCGGCGAGCGTGAGCGGAAGCAATTCCCCCCGGGCCTGCTCCAGGGAGACGCCCGGACGCATCCGGCCCACGACGCGCAGCGTATTGCCGCCGTCCTTGAGCACATCCAGCGCCAGGGGCTTCCACGCCTCCACCTCCGGCTCGAAGCGGAAGTCCTCCGGCAGCACGCCCACGATGACGTGCGACGTGTCGTCCAGCAGGACGCTCCGGCCCAGGACGGCGGGGTCCGCCCCATACAGCCGCTGCCACAGCGCATGGGTCAGCACCAGCTCGCGGTCGCGGCCCGGAACTTCTCCTTCCGTCCCCCAGAGCCGCCCCAGGGCGGGCTGGCCGCCCAGCAGGGGCATCAGCCCCGAGGAGGCGCGTCCCACGGTCAGCCGCGCCTCCAGCCCCGCTCCGCCCAGCAGCTGCTTCGCCACCCGCACGCCCTCGATGCCGGAGAAGCTCCGGGCACCCTCGCGCCACGCGTTCCACACGGGCAGGCTCACGCGGGTGCGGTCCTTGTGCGGCCCGGCCCCCGCGCCCGGTGTCGTCGCCTGGAAGAGGCGGACCAGTTGCTCCGACTCCGGATACGGCAGGGGTTGCCAGAGCACCGGGTACACGACGCTGAAGACCGCCGTGGTCGCACCGATGGTGAGCGCGAGCGTCAACACGACGACCGCGGTGAAGAGCTTCTCCCGGGCCATCGAGCGCAACGTGCGCCGGACTTCGTGCAAGAGCATGGACCTGTCAGGGGTGGGGGGACGAGGACGCGCGTGTAGCAACGAGGATGCCACGCACGGCCTTCCTCCGCCGGACGGAGCACGCAGCCCCGGGGCCTGACCGGAACTGGGAACGACCGTCCCACTTCCGTGAAACGGCCTACTTCGTGAGCCAGCGCATCGTCGCCTCGGTGACCACGCCGAACAGCGCCGTCTGCGCGAACAGCCAGGCGTGCTCCTCGCGTGTCCAGCTGCTCTCCGAGGCCGTCGCCTTGAAGAGGGGAAAGGCCATGCGCTCGAACGCGAGCACGCCCAGGCCCAGCAGGACACCGCTGTGCGGCAGGGACCACTTCGACGTGCGCCTTCGCACCAGGCCCCAGCCCATCCCCAAGAGGGGGCCATAGCCCGCGCGTAGCGCGAAGGCCCAGTCCGCCGCCTCCCGCCGGGACAGCTTCCGCCCGAACAGCCGGCTCAGCACGTGCCGCGCGATGTTGCGCGCGGAGTAGGGCGGCGGACGGCCCAGCGAGGCATTGCGCACGGCGACCAGCGCTCCCAGGGCGCCGGTGCCCACGGCCCCGGCGACATATGCGGCGGCGTATGGATTCCTCATGGCCTACCCCTTCATCAGGTTGCGCATCACGAACCACAGGTTGGCCGGACGCTCCGCCAGCCGGCGCATGAAGTAGGGATACCAGTGCTTCCCATACGGGACATAGACACGCACCGGATGGCCGTCCTTCGCCAGCTGCTCCTGGAGGTCGCGCCGGATGCCATACAGCATCTGGAATTCGAAGGCGCCCTTGGGCAGATGCTGACGCGCGGCGTACTCCAACGTGGCGTCAATCATCCGCTCATCATGCGTGGCGATGCCGTGATACACGCCGCTGTCCAGGAGGATGCGCATGCAGCGCACGAAGTTCGCGTCCACGTCCTTCTTGTCCGGGAACGCCACGTCGGAACCCTCCAGGTAGGCCCCCTTGCACAGCCGGATGCGGACGCGCTCGGCGCACAGGGCCTTCGCGTCCTCCTCCGTGCGCCGCAGGTAGCTCTGGAGCACCGCGCCCACGTGCCGCTCGCCGAACTCCGAGTGCAGGTCCCGCACGATGTCCAGGGTTGCCTGCGTGACGGCGCTCTCCTCCATGTCCACGCGCACGAACGAGTCCCGCGCCGTCGCGTCCGCCACCACCGCCCGCGCGTTCTGCAGCGCCAGGTTCCGGTCGAACAACAGACCGCACTGCGTGAGCTTCATCGACACGTTGGCCCGCACGCCCACCTGGTCGATGCGCGCCAGCAACCGCAGGTACTGCTTCACCTCGTCGCGAGTCTCCGGGGGTGAGCGCACCGCTTCGTTGAGATGGTCGAAGCTGGCCATCAGCCCTTTCGCCGTGAGGGCCTTCACCGCGTCCACCGCCTCCTCCAGCGTCTCTCCCGCGATGAAGCGGGACGCCAGCTGGCGAAAGGGTTTGAGCCGCGTGGCCACGTCCTTCAGGTTGGACTGACGCGACAGGAACAGCAGCGCGGAGCGGGACAGCTGGTCTGCGGCCGTGGTCATGTGGATGTGTTCCCCCCGCGACTAGAGATAACGCCTGTTCAGTCAGGGTGCCGCGAGAGGAAGTCGGACACGCGTTCATTGAACGCTTCCGGGTGGCTCATGTACGGCAGGTGACTGGCCGCCTCCAGGAACTCCAGCCGGGCGCCCGGCACATGCGCCGCCACGTCGCGCGCGGCCGCGGGCGGCACCAGCAGGTCCCGGCCCCCCTCGATGACGAGCGTGGGCACGCGCAGCTCTTGCAACCGGTGCAGGAAGTCCGCGGCCAGGATGTCACGCAGCCGCCGCATCAGCTCCAGCGGCGAAATGCGCCGGGCCTCGCGCACGATTTCCGCCCGCCCCTCCGCCGGCAGCCACCGGCCTCCCATGACCCGCGCCACCGTGGGCGCGAACACATACGCCAGCGGCCGGGGCGCCCGCACCAGCGTGGACAGCGTCAACGCCAGCCTCCGGATCTTCCGCACGCTGGCCACCGGCGACACCAGCACCAGCGCCTTCACCCGCTGGGGGTGCTCCAACGCATACGCGATGGACAGCAGGCTGCCGTAGGAGGACCCCATCAAGGCGAAGCGCTCCGGCAGCCCCGCCTCCGGGTGGTTGAGCACCGACAGGTTCCACTGGAGCGGCGTATGGGTCGCCGGTGTCTTCAGCGGCGGCGTCCACAACAGGAGGTTCCACGCCTGTGCCAGCGGCTCCATGGGCGCGAACGACCGGCCACTGGCGCCCAGCCCCGGAAGACAGACCACCGTGCGTGATACATCCCTGTTGCCCCCGGGGAAGGTGAACAGCCGCACCGCCGTGCCCCGGACGACGCGCTCCTCGCAGTCCAGCCGTTCATACCCGCGCTGGATGTCTTCCACGTCCGGCACCCGCGGCGGCGGCGGGCGGGGCGGGGC